>JBJMNN010000151.1:0-6767 GCA_045804245.1 Gemmatimonadaceae bacterium
CGGAGTGTCCGGCCCGCGCGCGGAACGCGACACGGCGGGTGAACGCAGGGTGCAGAAAACCTTCTTCGTGAAGCGCGATCTCGTCACATCCGGCATCGCCGTCGCGAGCTCCGCGGCGGTGAGCGCCTTCGACCTGCGCATCGCGCGTTGGGCGCGCAGCCCGAGCGTGCAGGGCGACTCCTCGCGCCGCGATCGCGTCGAGGGGCTGACGCGCGCGAACGAGACGCCGATGATGCTCGCGGCCCTCGCCACCTATGGTGTCGGACGCATCGCCGGGATGCAAACGACGGCGGACATCGGGCTGCACACACTCGAGGCGATCGTGCTCACGACGGGGGTGAGCCAGGTCGTGCGCGGCGCGCTGGGCCGCACGCGTCCACGCGCGAGCCTCGACGATCCATTCCGCTTCAAGCCCTTCACCGGCTTCACGGGATTCGGGACGCGGGCGTATCCTTCACTGCACACGGCCGCGTCGTTCGCCGCCGCCGCGGCACTCGTCGGCGAGTTCCGCGAGCGACGGCCCGGCGCCGTAAAGGTCGCCGCACCACTCCTCTACACGGCGGCGGTCGTGCCACCGCTGACGCGCATCTACCTCGACCAGCACTGGGCGAGCGACATCGTCGCGGGCGCGTTCGTCGGCGCGCTCCTCGGCTCACGCGTGGTGAGCTACGCGCACTCACACCGCCGCACGCGCCTCGACCGCGCGCTGCTCGCGGTGAGCGCGGTGCCAGACGGCCGAGGCGGTGTCTTGCTGTTCGTCGACATGAGTCGCTGAGAACTGTGCTCGGCGCAGCGATCGATGCGCCGCAGCCAAAAAAAGACTCGTGGAGTAGTGCGTCGATAGGCAGCTGCCTCGAGCAGCGTACCCAATCCTGAGAGCGGTGCCCCTAGCTCGGCTACGCGCGCCGCGGCCCGCCGAGGCGCAGAGAACTGCTCTTGGGGTCGGGGTGTATCGAGCAGCGCAGCAGTCCTCTCCCTCCACGACTCCAAAAGGAAGAACTTTGGGGTCGGCATCGACGCCTCGCGGTCGGGCAGGATTCGTCCAGGTCCTCTGCGCCTCGGCGGGCCGCGGCGCAACGAAGGCGTCCGTGGCGCGCTGCTCTGCGCCTCTGCGTGAAACCTCCGGCGGTAGAGTCCTTCGCGCAGGCGAGGTGCGGTGCGCCGGCTCATGGAATCTCGACCGCTCCCTCCGTTCCAGAACGGCTCGGACGCGGCGCGCTAGCGGTCGTCCTCGTAGAAGCCGACACCGTAGATCGCGCCCGCCGTCGCGCGGTCGCGCTCCGAGATCTGCCGCGCGACGACCCAGGGCGCCATGATGTCGCGCTCGTCGGGGCTGTGCTCGAGACCGATGACGTGTCCGACCTCGTGCAGCGCGACGGCGCGCAGTGTCGCCGTGTCCTGAACGCCGCCCAGCATGCTGCGAACACTCAGCTCGACGACGGCGCTGCGGAGCCAGCCATCGGCGTCCGTCTGGCGCGTCACCTGGCCGGCGCGGCGGTCGGGGAGCTGGCGGCGCCAGAGAACGCGGACCATCGCGTTCGACGAGTCGGACACGAACATGAACCGTTCCGGCACGCCCGCCGCAGTCCACGCATGGAAAGCGTCACGGGCGATGCGGCGGCGCGCGGCGGCGCGCCCGCGCGACCCGCCGGACTCGCCGATCCACACGGTCACCGGGAGGCCGTCGTCGGGCCAGCGCCGGATCGTGGAGATGCCGTCGGCGTCGAACGAGAGATAGGTGAGCGAATCGCTCCAGGCGCTGGAGGCGTCACGACCGGCGGCGCAGGGCGAGCTCCTGCGGCAGCGATGCACGCTGAGCGCGCTGCGCGCGGACCATTGATCGCTCTGCAACACGGCGGGGGCGGGATATCGCCATTCGCAGAGAAGCAGCGCGGCGAGAAGCCATTGCGCGCCGCGACGGAGCGGCGCGCCGCGCACCGCGCCGCCCGAGGGTGTCCATGCGAATACCCGGCACGCCCGGGCCGCGCGAAGAGACATGAAATCGACTCCTGCCGGAGACGCGTCGCGGCGATCGGCCGTCGGGACGCGTGACGTCGAATATGCTACACCTGATCGGTCGTGGAGTGGCATGGACCGACGCCGGAAACAGGGGGACCGCGCTACCGAGCGAGGGCGCTTCCAGTAATTGACGAGCGACCGGCTGAGAGGCATCGTGGCGGCGAGGCCGTGATCTTGCTGTGGCTGAGGACGATACCTGGCGGCGTGGGCGGCGCTTCAGTGCCTCCCCCACGACGGTCGTTCGTGCCCATCCTCTCCTCGCTCCCACCGAACCATCGTCGGGACGTCCGTGCCCATGAGTGACTCCGACGCCAGCGGCGACCGCAGCGCGGGTGGTCCCGACGCGGAAATGCCGCGCCCGTCGCTCGGCGAGCGCGAGTCCGCGACGCTCGGCCCTTCGGGCGACGCGACGGGACTCGTCTCTCAGGCGGCTGGCCTCTACCAGCTGGTGGTGGAGAGCGTGCGAGACTACGCGATCTTCGTTCTCGATCCCGAGGGCCGAGTCTGCAGCTGGAACGAGGGCGCGCGTCGCATCAAGGGCTACGAAGCTCAGGAGATCCTCGGGCGGCACTTCTCGGTGTTCTATCCCGAAGAGACTCGCTCGGCCGGCTTCCCCGACTACGAGCTCGAGGTCGCGCGTGCCGAGGGTCGATTCGAGGACGAAGGGTGGCGCGTGCGAAAGGACGGCACGCAGTTCTGGGCCAACGTCGTCATCACGGCACTGCATGGTGAAGACGGCTCGCTCATCGGATTCGCCAAGGTCACGCGCGATCTCACGGAGCGCCGCGCCGCGCAGCAGCGCGAGGTCGAGGACGCACGGCGACTCGCCGAGTCCGAGGCCTCGAACCGGGCGAAGACCGGGTTCCTCGCGGCGATGTCGCACGAGCTGCGCACGCCGCTGAACGCCATCGCCGGCTATGCGCAGCTGATGCAGGAGGGGATCGGGGGACCCGTCACCGAGCAGCAGCAGGAGTATCTCACCCGCATCCGCAGCAGCCAGCTGCACCTGCTGGCGATCGTCAACGATCTGCTCAACTACAGCCGGATCGAGGCGGGCGAGGTCGCCTACGAGCTCTCTCCGCTTCCGTTGCACGCGGTGGTCGAGCGAGTGCTCTCCATGGTGGCGCCGCAGGCGGAGCGCAAACGGGTGGGACTGAAGCAGGAACCTGGCGCACCGATCGCGTGCGCACTGGCCGACCAGATCAAGACCGAGCAGATCGTGCTCAACCTCGTGTCGAATGCGGTGAAGTTCACTCCCGAGGGCGGCAGCGTGACGGTGACCTGTGCGCTCCGCGATGGCGTAGCGACCGTCGAGGTGCGCGACACGGGTCCCGGCGTTCCCGAGGACATGCAGGAGGTGATCTTTGATCCCTTCGTCCAGCTCGGCCGCTCTCTCACGAGCACGCACGAGGGGGCTGGCCTCGGCCTGGCGATAAGCCGCGACCTTGCCCGCGGTATGAACGGGGATGTCACCGTGCAGAGCACGCCCGGATCGGGCGCCACGTTCACGCTGCGGCTTCCAGCCGCCTGACCCGCACGAACACATGCCTCGCTCTTGGCGCACGAAGCTGATCCACTCCGACATCGAGCTTCCCGAAGGGTACCGCTCGCTCGTCACGCCCGTCTTTCGCGGTTCGACCACGGTCTTTCCGAGCGCCGCGAAGCTCCGCGACAACTGGCGGCAGCACGAGGTGGGCTGGGTGTACGGCCTCTACGGCACACCGACGGCGCTCGAGCTCGCGGGACGAATCGCCGAGCTGGAGGGAGGCTTTCGCACTTTCATCGTGCCGGGAGGACAGTCGGCGCTCGCCGTGATCAATCTCGCGATGCTGCGTGAGGGAGACCACGTGCTGATCCCCGACAGCATCTACAGTCCGCATCGGCAGCTCGCGGACGATCTCCTTCGGCGCTTCGGCGTGACGTGCGACTACTACCCGCCGACGATCGGCGCCGGCATCGAGGCATTGATCGGCGAGCGCACCCGGCTCGTGTGGTGCGAGAGTCCCGGCTCGATCACGATGGAAGTGCAGGACGTGCCGGCGATCGCGGACGTGGCGCATCGTCGCGGGGCGCAGGTCGCGATGGACAACACGTACTCGGCCGGCGTGTACTTCGACGCGTTCGCGCACGGAGTGGACGTCGTGACTCAGGCGCTGACCAAGTACATCGGTGGTCACAGCGATCTGCTCCTCGGCTCGGTCACCGTGCGTAACGAGGCGGACTACGAGCGCATCGGCTCAACGATGCAGTCGCTCGGCATGGCGGTGTCGCCGGACGAGTGCAGTCTCGCGTTGCGCGGGATGCAGACGCTCGGCGTGCGACTGGCTGCGCTGGAGCGCTCGACGCTCGAGGTCGCGCGGTGGCTGGCGGAGCGCGGGGAGATCGCGACGGTGCTGCATCCGGCACTGCCGTCGTGTCCGGGGCACGAGCTCTGGAAGCGCGACTTCACCGGATCGACGAGCGTGTTTTCGGTGGAGTTCCGCCCCGAGGTGCGACGCTCGCGGGTGCGCGCGTTCGTCGACGCGCTCGAGCTGTTCGAGATCGGTTGGAGCTGGGGCGGCGTGACGAGTCTGGCGGTGCCGGTGAATCCGCCGAGGACGGTGTCCGAGGCCCGGCGCCGGGGGGCGCTCGTGCGGTTCAACGTCGGACTGGAAGATCCGGCGGACCTGGTGGCGGACCTGGAGGGGGGGTTGCGCGTGCTGAAGGAATGAGCGAGGATCGCCGGCGCTGAACGGAGCGAATGTCAGAGCACGCTCCGAAAGCGCGCACTTGTTCAACTACGCGCAGTTGTTCGCATTCATTATAGAAGGGCATGGATCCCGTTGCTCGCCCTGGGTGACGGTCCACGAATGCGCGGGGTCCAGAAAGCACTCCTGCTTGACAAAGAGAACGGGGACTCGTAGAAAGGTTGGACTTTCCGCGGGGCCCCACACCAAACACTCCGACCGCGCGACTGCTGCGCGACGTGAGCACACCTGCCTCAGAGGCCTTCTCCAGTCGAGAGGGTTTGTACGCGGCTGCAACATTCGCACGCCCCGAAGTCGGTCGTGCATCGGTCTCTTGCTCGTCGGCCCTCGTATCGGGCCTGAGTCCTCACCAAGACACTGCCTCAGCCAAAAAGGATTACTTGGTCATCCGCAGTGACGATCGCGGGATGAGTCACAGCGCGAACATCGGTCACGAGCATGCGTTCGAGGCCGGTCTCTCCCCTTCGACGTTGAACACGCCAGCCGCCCGGTTGTTCCAGGCGACGGCAGCGCCGTTCGCTCCTTCCAGTCGGCGTTCCACTCAGTCCATCACGACCGAAAGCCCGATCACGCCGATCGGGCAGCATCAACCGCGCTTCACCCTCATGGTCACCCGCATTGGGGTCGACACTCGGGAGCTGGGCGCGTTGGACGACAGGATCGGACGCAACTCCTCCTCGCGTGTGGGGGAGTCGTGCTCCGTCCTGTCGTGTGTGCCCGCGAGGCCGCGTCGGCTCGCGGCGTTCAGCTCCTCACGAACAGCTAGCTGATCGAGTAGCACCGCCTGCAGTCCATGTCACGACCGAGAGGACAATCACGTATGCGCGAGACCAGGGAGATCGCCATGGAGGAGACAGTGCCGAAAAGGCAGTCAACAACCAGTAGCACCCCACTACGCGCGTTGCGTGCGGTGGGAACGAGCCTGCTGCTCGTCTTGCTGTTCGCAGGCAACGCGCTGGCACAGTCGCAGATCGCCGTGACGGGGACCGTCACCGGCGCGGGTGGCGCGCCGCTGCAGGGAGTGACGGTACGCATCTCCGGCACGGAGACCCGCGTGCAGACGAATGCGACGGGCCGCTATACCATCACGGCCCCCGCGAACGGGGCGCTGACCTACACGCTGATCGGGCAGAAGCCCGTTCGTGAGGACATCGGCGGTCGCACGCGCATCGACGTGCGGATGGAAGGCGTCACCTACCTCGAAGAGGTCGTGGTCACGGCCTACACCGAGCAGCGTCGCGCCGACATCACGGGCGCGGTGGCGAGCATCAACACGGAGAGCGCGGCTCGCCAGACGACGGCGAGCGTGCTGCAGAAGCTCGACGTGGTTCCGGGCATCACGGTGTCCGCGAGCGGCTCGCCCGGCTCGCGCAGCACGGTGCGCATCCGCGGCATCAGCTCCTTCCAGAACAACGATCCGCTCTACGTCGTGGACGGCGTGCCGCTCCAGGACTCCTACATCAACTGGCTCAACCCGTCCGACATCACCTCGATCCAGGTGCTGAAGGACGCGTCCGCGTCGTCGATCTACGGATCGCGCGCGAGCAACGGCGTGATCGTGATCGAGACGACGCGGCGCGGCGTGACGGGATCGCCGAAGGTGACGGCCAGCCTCAGAAGCGGCATCGCCTCTCCGACGCGTGGCTACGATGACTTCCTCATCACCGACGCGCTGGAGTACGCCCAGATCGTCAAGGCGAGCTACACGAACGCGGGTCAGTCGGTCCCGACCAACATCTACGGCGATCCGAACAACCCGACGGTTCCGGCATACCTGTACGCACCCGCCTCGGTCGTCACGGCGCGAGATGCGTGGAATCGTCCGACCGCGGTGGACCTCACCAAGTACAGCTTCCCGAGCACGCTCATTATGCCGGGAAGCGCGGGCACGAACTGGTGGAAGGCGGTGTTCGGCACCGGCGCGGTGGCCGACTACAACGTGAACGTCGCGGGCGGCAGCCCGGAGAACACGTACTCGGTGTCCGGCAACTACTACAATCA
>JBJMNN010000152.1:0-16523 GCA_045804245.1 Gemmatimonadaceae bacterium
GTGAACGCCGCCGCCAAGATGCTCTACATGTCGGGCGGCCAGTACAAGATGCCGATCGTCTTCCGCGGCCCGAACGGCGCCGCGCTGCAACTCTCGGCGCAGCATTCACAGGCGTGGGAGAGCTGGCTCGCGCACATTCCCGGGCTCAAGGTCGTCGCTCCCGGCACCCCGTACGACGCGAAGGGACTCCTCAAGAGCGCGATCCGCGACGACAACCCGGTCTGCGTGCTCGAGGGGGAGATGCTCTACAACACCAAGGGCGAAGTGCCCGACGAGGAGTATCTGATCCCGCTCGGCAAGGCGGAGCTCAAGCGCGAGGGCGAGCACTGCTCGATCATCACGCACGGCAAGATGGTGCTCGTCGCCATGCAGGCCGCCGACCAGCTCGCGAAGGAAGGCATCAACATCGACGTCGTCGATCTGCGCACGATCCGGCCAATGGACGTCGACGCGATCGCCGAGTCGGTGAAGAAGACCAACCGCGCCGTCGTGCTCGAGGAAGGCTGGGAGATCTGCGGTGTCGGCGCGCAGGTCGTGGACTTCGTCCAGCGTGAGTGCTTCGACTATCTGGACGCGCCGGTCGTGCGCGTGCACCAGGCCGACACGCCGATGCCCTATGCGAAGGGCCTCGAGAAGGCCGCCAAGCCCGACCTGCCGAAGGCGATCGCCGCCGTTCGGAAAGTGATGTATCTCGACTGACCCTCCGAGTCACCGTCAATGGCAACCAAAGTCTTCATGGAAGCGCTCTCCCCCACGATGGAGGAGGGGCGCCTGGTCAAGTGGCTCAAAAACGAGGGCGACGCGGTCAAGAGCGGCGAGGCACTCGCCGAGGTCGAGACGGACAAGGCGATCATGGAGCTCGTCGCACGCGGCGACGGAGTGCTGCGCAAGCGGCTCATCAATGAAGGCGACACCGCACCCGTCGGAACGCTGGCGGGAGTGATCGCCACCGCGGACGAGAACATCGACGCGCTGGTTGCCGGCGCCGGGTCGCCGGCCCCCGCGGCGGGCGCTCCCGCACCCGAGAAGGTCGTCGCGACGCAGCAGGAGACCGCTGGCGCGTCGTCGGTGCCGCGCCGCGCCGAGGAGTCGCAGGGCGAGGCCAGCACGCCGCCGCAACAGAAGGTTGCTGATACGCCGCCTGGCGCGCCGGGCGGCGCACCGCGCGCTCCGAGCGCACCCGCGCCCGCCGCGCCTGCCGGTGCGGCCGCGGCGGGCGACGTACGCTCCTCACCGCTTGCGCGCCGGCTCGCGAGCGAGCGCGGGCTCGACCTGCACAGCGTGCAAGGCTCCGGCCCCAACGGTCGCATCATCAAGCGCGACATCGAGGCTGCAGCCGCCGCGGGCGCCGCCGCACCGCGCGCAGCCGCGCCGAGTGCACCCGCCATCCCGCGCGAAGGCGACTTCCACGACGAGCCGCTCACGCAGATCCGGAAGACGATCGCCAAGCGTCTCGGCGAGTCGATCGGTCCGATCCCTACCTTCTACCTCACCGCGGAGTTCGACCTCACGCGCGTGATGGAGATGCGGAAGGCGATGGCGGAGCTCGGCGACCAGTTCAAGGTCTCCGTCAACGACGTGCTGCTCAAGGCCACCGCCGTCGCGCTGTCGCAGCACCCCGAGGTCAACGCGCACTGGCTCGGCGACAAGATCCGCTACCACAACCGCGTGCATCTCGGCATGGCCGTCGCTACCGACGACGGACTGATCGTCCCGGTGATCTGGGACGCCGACCGCAAGCTGATGAGCGACATCTCGCGTGAGGCCAAGGAGCTCGCCAAGCGGGCTCGCGAGCGGAAGCTCAAGCCCGAGGAGTTCACCGGCTCGACGTTCTCGGTGAGCAACCTCGGCATGTTCGGCATCGACCAGTTCACCGCGATCATCAACCCACCCGAGGCGGGCATCCTCGCGATCGGCACGAGCGAGGAGAAGCTCGTCGTCGTGAATGGAGAGCCCGTCGTGCGCGATCGCGTGCGCGTCACGATGAGCTGCGATCACCGCGTGATCGACGGGGCGGTGGGCGCGAAGTTCCTCCAGACGCTGCGGCGACTGATCGAGAATCCTCTCATGCTCGTGTACTGATCCATGGCAACCTTCGACGTGATCTTCCTCGGCGGCGGCCCCGCCGGCTACGTGGGCGCCATCCGCGCCGCCCAGCTCGGCCTCAACACCGCGGTCGTGGAGCGTGAAGGGCTCGGTGGCACCTGCGTGCTTTGGGGCTGCATTCCCGCCAAGGCGCTGCTCGAGGCGGCGTTGTTGGCCGAGAAGATGAAGAAGGCGCCCGAGTTCGGCGTCACGCCGGGCGAGGTGAAGCTCGATTACGGCGTGGCGATGAAGCGCTCGCGCGCCGTCAGCAACCAGAATTCCAAAGGGGTCGAGTTCCTGTTCAAGAAGAACAAGATCACCTGGATCAAGGGCACGGCGAAGCTCACCGGCAAGAACGCGGTGAGCGTCAAGACCGCCGACGGTCAGGAGGAGAAGCACGACGCGAAGAAGGGCGTCGTCGTCTCCACCGGCTCGCGCGTGAAGGGGTTGCCGCAGATCGGGCTGGAGCTGAACAAGAAGACGGTGATCTCGTCGGACGAGGCGCTGACGCTCGAGAAGACTCCGAAGTCGATCGCCATCGTCGGCGCGGGCGCCGTGGGCTGCGAGTTCGCCGACGTCTTCGCCGCATTCGGTTCGCAGGTCACGCTGCTCGAGGTGATGCCGAACATCCTCCCCGTCGAGGATGCGGACTGCTCGAAAGAGGTCGAGCGCGCCTTCAAGAAGCGAAAGATCGACGTGCTGACCGGCGCGAAGATCTCCAATGTGAAGGTCGCGAAGGATTCCGTCTCGATGACCGTCGAAGCCGGTGGCGAGAAGAAGGATCTCAAGGTCGACATCGTGCTCGTCGCGGCCGGCCGCGCACCGAACATCGAGGAGATCGGGCTCAAGGAGCAGGGCGTTCAGCTGACGGATCGCGGCTTCATCAAGATCAACGAGCGGATGGAGACGAGCGCGAAGGGTCTCTACGCGATCGGAGACGTCGCCGGCCCTCCGATGCTCGCTCACAAGGGGGAGCGCGAGGGCGTGGTCGTCGCCGAGGTGATCGCCGGCCAGCATCCGCACCTGTTCGACTACACCAACGTCCCCGGTGCGACGTACTGCCATCCCGAGGTCGCGTCGGTCGGGCTCACCGAGCAGCAGTGCAAGGACCGCAAGCTCGAGTACAAGGTGGGCAGGTTCCCGTTCTCGGCGAACGGTCGCGCGCGTACGTCGGGCGACACGGAAGGATTCGTGAAGATCATTCGTGGTGCCAAGTACGGAGAGATCCTCGGCGCCCACATCGTCGGCGCGCACGCCACCGAGATGATCCACGAGCTCGTCGTCGCGCGCACCAACGAGTACACGGTGGAAGAGGTGGACCTCGCCATCCACGCGCACCCGACGCTGTCGGAGGCGGTGGCCGAGGCATCGCTGGATTCGTTGGGGAAGATGATTCATGCCTGAACGCTGTTATCGGTAGTCGGTTATCGGTTATCGGCCGACCTCCGGACGCCGGAGCTGACCGAGGCTGGCCGATTGCTGACAACCGATTACCGATCACCGTACTTCATGCCCCACCTCCTCGTCTCCGATCTCCGCACCATGCCGTACGCGGACGCGCTCGCGCTCCAGCGTTCGGTGGCGCGGGCGCGGATCAGCGGCGAGATCGGCGAGGACCTGCTGCTCCTCGTCGAGCATCCTCCGGTGGTGACGCTCGGGCGCTCGTCGAAGGAGCGCCATCTGCTGGCGTCACCAGCGTTGCTGGCCGCACGAGGAGTCGAGCTGTTCGAGGTAGAACGTGGGGGCGACGTCACCTTCCATGGGCCGGGGCAGCTGGTCGGCTACCCGATCGTCGACCTCAAGGGTCACAAGCAGGACCTGCACTGGTACCTGCGCCAGGTCGAGGAGGCGCTGATCCGCGCGGTCGCACCCCTCGGCATCGTGGGCGAGCGCAGCGCCGGCTACACCGGCGTGTGGACGCGGGGACGCAAGCTCGCTTCGATCGGCGTCCACGCGCGGGACTGGGTGACGTGGCACGGCTTCGCGCTGAACGTCACGACGGACCTGGCGTACTTCGACCTCATCGTGCCGTGCGGGATCGCAGCGGTGGAGATGACGTCGCTCGCCCGCGAGCTCTCCACGCCTGCCGCAGCGCACGAAACGTTGCACCGCGAGGTGCGCTCCCGAGTCGCCGACGCATTCGGCGAGGTGTTCTCGCTCGAGCTCGCGTCGCTGGACCCGGATGAGCTGACTCGGATCGCCGCCCACATCGTCCAGGTCTAGTTCCGCCGATGGCTGCGTCGCGCCGGTTCGGCAACCATTCTGGCCGATACCTATATTGTGCCCCATGGCCGACGAGCCGCGCCTCTACCGCCCGCGACCGCGGGAGCTTCCCGCCAGCGACGAGCAGGCGCTCACCGCCGCGCTGAATCCCGATCAGGCGCGCGCCGTCACCTTCGGCGACGCGCCGCTGCTCGTCATCGCCGGCGCGGGCACGGGGAAGACGCGCACGCTCGTCCATCGCGTTGCCTATCTGATCGAGCGGGGCGTCGCGCCGGAGCGAATCCTCCTTCTCACCTTCACCCGTCGCGCCGCCGGCGAGATGCTCTCGCGCGCCGAGCGGCTCGTCGGGCCGGGTGGGGCACGGGTCCACGGAGGTACGTTCCACTCGGTGGGCCATCGGCTCCTGCGACAGTTCGGTGGCGCGGCAGGCCTGCCGGCCGACTTCACGATCATGGATCAGGGCGACGCACAGGACCTGATGCAGCTCGCCCGCGGCGCGCTCGGCCACGCCAAGTCGGCGAAGCGATTCCCGAAGAAGGAGACGCTTCACTATCTGTACTCGCGGCACGTCAACACCGAGCTCCCGATCGACGAGCTGCTCCACCGCGACGTGCCGCACTTCCTCGAGTACGAGGAACAGATCGTCTCGCTCTTCGCCGACTACACGCTGCGAAAGCAGGAGCGGAACCTCGTCGACTACGACGACCTCCTGCTGTTCTGGGCGACGATGCTGGAAGCCTCCCCCGCCCTCGCCGCCCGCATCGCCGGGTTGTACGACCACGTGCTCGTCGACGAGTACCAGGACACCAACCTGCTCCAGGCGCGCATCCTCCGAGGGATGTGCTCCACGCATCGCAGGCTCACCGTGGTCGGTGACGACGCCCAGAGCATCTATTCCTTCCGCGGCGCACACTTCCGGAACATCCTCGATTTTCCGAAGGCGTTCCCCGACACCACGCTCGTCACTCTCGCGCAGAACTACCGCTCCACCACACCGATCCTCACTCTCTCCAACACGCTGATCTCGCGGGCGGAGGAACGGTTCACGAAGGATCTCTGGACGACTCGCCAGGGCGGCGAGAAGCCCTGGCTGGTGACCGCGAAGGACGAGGCTCAGCAGACGCGATTCGTCGTCGACCGCGTGCTGCAGCTCCACGAGGGAGGGATGCCGCTGCGCGAGATGGCGGTGCTCTTCCGGGCCGGCTACATGTCGGCCGACCTCGAGATCGAGCTGACCAACCGGAAGATCCCGTTCGAGAAGTGGGGCGGCCTGAAATTCCTCGAGGCCGCGCACGTCAAGGACGTCCTCGCCTTCCTGCGCGTGTCCGACAATCCGCGCGACGAGGTGAGCTGGTACCGCATCCTCATGTTGATGCCGGGGATCGGCGATTCCACGGCGCGCGCGCTCATGGCCTCGATGCAGGAGCGCGCCTGGGATCCCGACGCCTTCACGCATCTGCTCGCGCCGCCCCGCGCACGCGACGCGCACCGGTCGCTCGCCACGCTCCTGCGCCAGCTCCGCACCGTCGTCGGCGTTGCCGAGGGCGAGGAGGGTGGCGCCAGAGTGGCAAACGACATCGCCGCGATCCGCGCGCTCTACGACGCCGTGCTAAAGGAGAAGTACGATCGCCCCGAAGCTCGGCTCGCCGACCTCGATCAGCTGCGCACGATCGCCGCGAGCTATCCTTCGCGCTCTACCTTCCTCGCCGCCCTGGCCCTCGATCCACCGTCCAGCACGCAGGACCTCGCCGGAGGCAGCGAGTCGGAGTCAGACGCGCTCGTCCTCAGCACGGTGCACAGTGCGAAGGGAAAGGAGTGGAAGGCGGTGTTCCTGATCTGGGCCGTGGATGGATGGTTCCCCTCCTCGCGCGCCGTCGAGGACCCCGACGAGCTCGAGGAGGAGCGCCGGCTCATGTACGTTGCGCTCACGCGCGCCAGGGACGAGCTGGCGGTCGTCTATCCCATGCAGGTCTACGGCACTCGGCGCGGCGCGGACTACTCCATCGACCAGCTGTCCCGATTCCTCGACCGCGGCGTACGCGCCACGATGCAGCGGATCGTTGTCGAGGAGCCTGGCGAGCCGGCGGTGGCTGCCCCGCTTCCATCGGGTCAGCCAGCGATCGACCTGCGCGCCATCATGCGCGGCCGCTTCGCCAGGTGACGTCAGTGCGGAACTGAGTCGCGGGCCAAGGCCCGCAGTGCGTCGAAGGGATGTTTCCGGTCCGCCTTCGCCGCATCAATGATCGCCCTGATCGCTCCGCGCAGATCGCCGCGATGGCGCGTGAGCACGGCATCGAACGAATCGAGATCGGTGAGGTAGATCCGACGCGCCATCAGCACGGCGTTGTCGATCCGGATGCGCTGCGCCGAGCCCACCTTCATCGTGCGCAGTTGCGGCCCGACGGTGTCGCGCAGCGTCGTACGCGCTCTCGAGTAGATGGAGTCCCGCACGGCGATACGCGCCGCGACCTGCGCCGGCTCGTCGCCGGGCAGCGCCTTGAACGAAGAGTCGACGCGAGCGTAGAGCGATGCCCAGAACCGTCCCAGCACCTTCTCGTCCTCCCAGCGGTCCACGACCGTCTGCGCCGCGACCGGCTGGCCACGGGCCCGGAAGAATCGCTCCGCCCCACGAGCGCCGACGAAGTTCGCGAAGCTCTCGTTGAACACCGCGCCGCCCGGCGCATAGAAGGTGTTGTGGGTCAGCTCGTGGATGACGGTGTTGGTGACGGTGAGCGAATCGGCGCGGAGCGTTGTTGGGAGCAGGGGATCGTTGAACCAGCCGAGCGTGCTGAACGCCGATGCGGCGCCGAGTCGCGCGTCGAATCCCTCGGCGGTGAGATCGCGCTCCGCAGCGCGCGCCGCGCCGAAGTCGAAGTAGCCCTTGTACGGCACTCGCCCGACGACCGGGAACCACCACGTGCGCGCACGCAGCTTATCGCGGTAGGCGCCGGAGAGCACGAGGACGAGCGTATCGCGGTCGAGCCGGCTGTACGTCGTGAAGCTCTGACCTGTCTCCAGACCCAGCGCGCCGTGGGCGTACGCCCGGGCCGCGAGCACGAGCACGAGCTTCGCGCGCAGCGCGGGCGGGGTGGTGGAATCCCCGACGAGCCGAGCGATCGGCTGGCGGCGCGCCAGGATCTTCCCTTCCTCCCAGGCGGCGCGCAGCAGATAGCGGCCGGTGGGCGCGAGCACGAGGTAGCCGACGAGCGCGAGCGCGACGACGGCGAGCGTGCGCGCCGCTCGCCGTACCCACTTAACTCGTTGATTTTTATTCACTTCCACGTCATGTCCGCCGAGGCTCGTCCTTTTGACGCACCGGGTCGCGGTCGCTATTCTTCCTAAGATGTCCTTCGTCCATCTCCACTGCCACTCGGAGTACTCCCTCCTCGATGGCGCGAACCGCATCGACGACCTGATCGCCCGGGCGCTCGAGCTCGAGCAGCCCGCGCTGGCGATCACGGATCACGGGAATCTCCACGCCGCGTGGGAGTTCCAGGAGAAGGCCAAGAAGGCGAAGCTCAAGCCGATCATCGGCATGGAGGCGTACGTCGCCCCGGGTGATCGGCGCGTGAAGGGACGGCCCACGCCCGGCGCCAAACCGTACTACCATCTCGTGCTGCTAGCGCGCGACTTGGCCGGTTACAGAAACCTGGTCAAGCTCTCCTCGCTGGCCTACACGGAAGGGTTCTACACCAAGCCGCGCGTCGATCGGGAGCTGCTCGCGAAATACAGCGAGGGACTCATCGTCAGCTCCGCGTGCCTCGCCGGCGAGATCGCCACGAAGCTCGAAGTGGGCGACCTGGAGGGGGCGCGCGAGGCGGCGGCGTGGTACGCCGACGTGTTCAAGGACCGCTTCTACCTCGAGGTCCAGGCACACGACTCCGAGGGCCAGGCGCGGCACAACGCGCGGATCCTGCAGCTCGGCGCGGAGCTCAACCTGCCGATCGTCGCGACGAACGACGCGCACTTCCTGCGCGACACCGATCACGACGCGCACGACGTGCTGCTGTGCATCGGACTGGGCAAGGACTACAGCGACCAGAATCGGATGCACTACGACCGGGGACTCTACTTCAAGAGCGCGCCGGAGATGCAGGTCCGCTTCCCGGACCGGCCGGACGTGCTCGAGAACACGCTCCGCATCGCCGACGAGGCGGGGTTCGCGTTCGAGAAGAAGTACTACGTCCCGTCGTTTCCGCTCCCGCCCGAGGTGCAGAGCGAGAACGAGCTGCTCGTGAAGCTGGCGACGGCCGGCATCCATGAGCGCTACGGGCCGGACCCGTCGCCGGAAGTCATGGAGCGGCTCGACTACGAGCTCGGCGTGATCACGAAGACCGGCTACGCCGGCTACTTCCTGATCGTGTACGACTTCATCAAGGCGGCGCGCGACCGGGATATTCCCGTCGGTCCGGGGCGTGGATCGGCCGCGGGGTCGATCGTGGCTTACGCGCTGCGGATCACCGACGTCTGCCCGCTCAAGTTCGATCTCCTGTTCGAGCGCTTCCTCAATCCCGAGCGCGTGTCGATGCCGGACATCGACGTCGACTTCTGCTTCGAGCGGCGCGGTGAGGTGATCGAGTACGTCCGACAGAAGTACGGCCGGGAGTCGGTCGGGCAGATCGTCACGTTCGGGACGATGAAGTCGCGCGCGGCGGTCAAGGACGTCGGCCGCACGCTGGGCTTCACCCCCGCCGAGACGGACGCGCTCGCGAAGCTGATTCCTAATGGTCCGGCGTATTCGCTCACCGTGAAGGAGGCGGTGAAGGACGTACCGGAGATCGCGCGCGTCTACAAGACCGACGACCGCTACAAGCAGCTGCTCGACTACGCGATGGCGCTCGAGGGACTCTCGCGGCACACGGGGGTGCACGCGGCAGGTGTCGTGATCGCCCCGGGCCCGCTCGACGAATACGTGCCGATCGCCACGGTCTCCAGCAAAGGCGCCGGCGCGGGCAACGAGGAGACGGTCGTCGTCACGCAGTACGACATGAACTGCCTCGAGAAGGCAGGCATGTTGAAGATGGACTTCCTCGGCCTGACGACGCTCACGGTGATCCGCGACGCGCTCGACAACATCGAGCGGCGCACGGGGGAGCGGCCCGACCTCGACGCGGTGGACCTCAATGATCCCGATACGTACCGGATGCTGCGTGCCGGTCGGACCACGGGCGTCTTCCAGTTCGAGTCGGCGCTGGCGACCGACATGCTGCGCTCGATGCGCTGCGACCGGTTCGACGATCTCGTGGCGAGCAACGCCCTGATGCGTCCAGGCCCGCTCGACGCGGGGATGCACAAGGTCTATCAGCGGCGGAAGCGCGGCGAGGAGCCGGTCTCGTATGCCCTGCCCGAGCTCGAGCCGATCCTCGAGCCGACGTATGGCGTCATCACCTACCAGGAGCAGGTGATGCGCCTCGCGCAGACGCTGGCGGGGATCTCGCTCGCCGAAGCGGACGTGCTGCGCAAGGCGGTCGGCAAGAAGGACGCGGAGCTGATCCGCGCGGAACTCGGCAACTTCATCGAGAAGTCCGTCGCGCGCGGTTACGACCGGCGGATCATCGAGGAGCTCGCGGGACAGATCGAGACCTTCGGCCGCTACGGCTTCAACAAGTCGCACTCGGTCGCGTATTCGATCGTCTCGCTGCACACCGCCTGGCTCAAGGCGCACTATCCGGCCGACTTCATGGCGGCGATCCTCTCGTCGTCGATCGGCGACACGGACTCGGTGGTGAAGTTCATCAACGAGACGCGTGAGATGGGCATCCAGGTGCTGCCCCCGGACGTGAACGAGTCGGGCTACAAGTTCACCGTGCTCGACGCGAAGCGGATCCGGTTCGGACTCGGCGCCATCCGCAACGTCGGGCGCGGCGCGATCGACTCGATCCTCGCGGCGCAGCGCGAGAAGCCGTTCGAGAGCTTCTTCGATTTCACGGAGCGCGTGGACCTTCGCGCCTGCAACAAGCGGGTATTCGAAGCGCTCATCGCGGCGGGCGCGCTCGACGGGCTGGGCGGCCATCGCGCCCAGTACTGGTCGGCGCTCGACTCCGCGATGCAGGAAGCGTCGCTCAAGCAGCAGGAGAAGGCGATGGGCCAGGTGTCGCTGTTCGGGCTCGCGTCCGACTCCGGTACGCCCGCGTCGCACGCACCGCGCGTCCTCCCCAACGTGGCGCCGATGGCCGAGGCCGAGCGGCTGGCGCGCGAGAAAGAGATCCTCGGCTTCTACATCAGCGGACATCCCCTGGAGCCATACCGCGTGGAGTGCGAGCTGTTCGCGACGCACACCGTGAGTCGGCTCGGGACATGGACCCCGGACCCGATCGCGCTCGGCGTGGTGATCACGGCGGTGAAGCGACAGATCAGCAAGCGGTCGGGCGCCGAGTTCGCGCGGTTGACAGTCGAGGATTTTTCCGGATCTTCCGAGGTCCTGGTCTTTCCGGAGAGCTGGGGACTCCTCGCCGATCGGATCCGCGGCGACGTGCCCGTGCTCATGAAGGGCGGGTACTCGAAGCGGGACCAGGATGCCGACAGCCCGACGTTCATCGTGGAGTCGGTGACGCCGTTCGCCGAGCTGCGACTGAGCGGGCAGGTGTCCATCGCCATCGAGCTGCAGCTCGGTGAGTCGCTGGCGCCCGAGGCGATGCAGGACGTACGAGCGGTGGTCGATGCCCATGCCACCGCGCACACCGGCGCGCCCCCACTCGAGCTGGGGTGGAGCGACGGCAATGGCACCCGGGCGCGGCTCCGTTCGCGCTCGCTCAGGCTGGCGGCGACGCAGGCCGTCTTGACCGACTTGCGGGCCCTCCTCGGCAACGACCGGGTCCGCCTCGTGCGCGGGAGCTGAACCGGATGGCGACGGCCACTGCCCTGGAATTCGAGAAGCCCATCGTCGAGCTGGAGAAGCAGATCGACGAGCTCAAACGGCTCGCCGACGAGCGACAGCTCAACGTGGTGGAGGAGATCCTGCCGCTCGAGAAGAAGCTCGTCGAGCTGCGCGAGACGATCTACCGCAACCTGACGCCGCTCCAGCGCGTGCAGGTGGCGCGGAGCAACAAGCGACCGCTCACCGACGACTATCTGCGGCTCTGCTTCACCGACTTCATCGAGTTGCACGGCGACCGCGCCTTCCGTGAGGACGCGGCGATCATCGGCGGGTGGGCCCGTCTCGACGGCGAGACCGTGATGGTGATCGGACATCAGCGCGGCCGCGATACGAAGGAGAACCTGAAGCGCAACTTCGGGATGCCGCATCCCGAGGGCTATCGCAAGGCGCTCCGTCTCATGAAGCTCGCCGAGAAGTTCCACGTCCCCGTGATCACGTTCATCGACACGCCGGGCGCGTGGGCCGGTCTCGGGGCCGAGGAGCGAGGGCAGAGCGAGGCGATCGCGCGCAATCTGTTCGAGATGAGCCGGCTCGAGGTGCCGATCATCGCCACCGTCATCGGCGAGGGCGGATCGGGCGGCGCGCTGGCGCTGGGCGTGGCCGATCGCGTGAACATGCTGGAGAACGCCGTCTACTCCGTGATCACCGTTGAGGGGTGCGCGGCGATTCTCTGGAAGGACGGCAAGAGCCAGGAGACGCGCGAGCGTGCCGCGACGTCGCTGCGCATCACGGCGCCCGACCTCTTCGAGCTGCGCGTGATCGACGAGATCATTCCCGAGCCGGCGGGTGGCGGCCACGCCGACCACGAGGCGACGGCGAATGCGGTGCAGCAGACGCTCTGCACGCAGCTCGACGAGCTGCGGCGACTGAAACCCGACAAGCTCGTGCGCCGGCGTCGTGAGAAGTTCATGCGCATGGGCCAGTTCCTCGAATAGCCGTGTCCCAGCTCATCGAGGTCGCGTTCAAGGGGAACCGGAAGGAGTTCTTTCTGTGGGAGGCCGACGAGGTGCCGCCGCTCCGCGCGCCGGTGATCGTCGACGCCGACCGTGGAGAGGACCTCGGCCTCGTGCACGCCTCGGGTGAGCTCGCGGAGCAACGCTCCGCGCGCGTGCCGCACGGTCTGCTCGGCGCGCCTCCGGCCCACGTCGCGAAGCGGCTGGCAACGGCTGATGACGTGCGCCGGCTCGACGAAGTGCGTGCACAAGACGACGATGCTCGCCGCCGCGCGATGGAGCGCGTCAAGGCGAACGCGCTCGTCATGAAAGTCACCGATGCCGAGTGGCAGTGGGACCGGAAGAAGCTGACGTTCTACTTCACGGCCGAGAAGCGCGTCGACTTCCGCACGCTCGTGCGCGAGTTGGCATCCATGTTCCGCACGCGCATCGAGCTGAAGCAGATCGGAGTACGCGACGAGGCGAAGCGTCTCGATGGCGTCGGCCGATGCGGACGGCAGTACTGCTCCGCGTCCTGGCTGCCTGAACTGCGCCCCGTGAACCTCGGCGTGGCGAAGGATCAACGCCTCTCGCTCAACCCGTCGCAGATCTCGGGCGCCTGCGGACGCCTGATGTGCTGCCTGCGCTACGAGCACGAGTTCTACGTGCAGAGCCGGAAGAAGTACCCGAAAGAGGGAAAGCCGGTGCGCACGGCGCGTGGTGAGGAGAAGGTCCTGGCGAACGACATCTTCCGTGAGCGCGTGATGCTTCGTGGCGTGGACGGCGAGGTGCGCACGCTGGCGCTTTCCGCGCTGCGCGAGGAGATGCTTGCCGCGGGCGACGCCCTCGCGCAGGCACTGACCCACGCCGCCGCCGCCGCGGAGCTGGCCGCAGCGGCCCCCCCGCTTCCCGAGCGCGTGGTCGACGAGGAGGAGATGTCGGCCGAGGAGGCGCTCGACACCGAGCACTCGCCCGATCACCTGGCGGGGATCGGCGCGGCGATCGATCCCGCGCTCGACGTCACGATGGAGTGGCCCGCACCTCGCTTGCCACAGGAGGGACGTCGTCCGCAGCGCCGGCGTGGTCGCCGCGGCGGCCGTCGCAACCGCCCCGGTGGTGCGAACGGCGCGCGCGCGCCGGAAGATGAGGGCGCGCCCTCCGAGGGAGACTCGTGAGCGCGTACTTCCTCACCACTGCGATCGACTACGCGAACGGCGATCCGCATCTCGGCCACGCCTACGAGAAGATCGGCGCCGACGCGATCGCGCGGTATCGGCGGCTGCGCGGCGACGACGTGCACTTCCTCGTGGGCATGGACGAGCACGGGCAGAAGGTCGAGCAGACCGCGCAGGCGCAGGGGATCGCGCCGCAGGCGCTCGTCGACACGCTCGCCGGCCACTTCGAGGCGATGTGGAAGCGGCTCGGCATCTCGTACGACCAGTTCATCCGCACCACCGATACGCACCACAAGGTGGGCGTCCGCGCGCTGATCGAGCGCATCTTCGAGCGCAACCCGACCGACTTCTACGAGAAGGCGTACGAGGGGTGGTACTGCGTCGGGTGCGAGTCGTTCAAGCAGGACGCCGAGATCGTCGACGGCAAGTGCGTGCTGCACCCGACGCGCACTCTCGAGTGGGTCGAGGAGCGGAACTGGTTCTTCCGGCTCAGTCGCTACGCGGACTTCCTGCGCGCCCGGTTGATCGAGCATCCGGAATCGCTGCAGCCCGACAGCCGGCGCAACGAGATGCTCGCGCTGATCGACCGCGGGCTGGAAGACGTCTCGGCCAGCCGGTCGCGCCTGGCGTGGGGAATCCCCTTCCCCAAGCCGCTGTCGTCCGGCGAGACACAGACGACGTACGTGTGGTTCGAGGCGCTGCCGAACTATCTCACGGCGACAGGCTTCCCCACCGGCGTGTGGGCGTCGCGCTGGCCCGCACAGCTGCACGTCGTCGGCAAGGACATCACTCGATTCCACTCGATCATCTGGCCGGCGATACTGGAGTCGGCCGGACTGCCTCTTCCCGAACGGGTGTGGGGCCACGGCTTCGTGCTGCTTGGCGGAGAACGGTTCAGCAAATCGGCCGGCGTGCGTCTCGACCTCCACGAGGCGATCGATCGGTTCGGTGCCGACGCGTTCCGCTACTTCCTGCTGCGCGAGGTCCCGTTCGATGCGGACGGCAGCTTCTCATGGGAGCGGTTCGAGGACCGCTACAACAGCGACCTCGCCAACGCGTGGGGCAACCTCGCGAGCCGCGTGATCTCGATGGTCGAGCGGTACTGCGACGGCATCGTCCCGGCGGGTGCGCGCACCGACGTCGACACGCGTGATGCGGCCGAACTGCTCGAGTACCACGAGGCGATGGATGGTACGCGCGGCTTCCTGCTGCACGAGGCGCTGCGCATCGTCTGGCAGAGTGTCGCGCGCGGCAACGAGTACGTCGACCGGCAGGCGCCGTGGAAGCTCGCGAAGGATCCGGCGTTGCGCGCCGAATTGGAGACGACGCTCGCGTCTCTGATGCGGCAGCTGGCGCGGCAGGCGGTGCTCGTCGCGCCGTTCATGCCCGACAAGGCGCAAGCGCTGTGGACGCAGCTCGGCGCACCACGCGCCCTCGCCAACCAGCGCTTCCACGCGCTCGCCACTCTCGACGCCACGGGATGGCAGGTGCAGAAGGGAGAGCCGCTCTTTCCAAAGGAAAAGCCGGCCGCGTGAGCGGCCGGCTTTTTTCCTCTTCGCCGCGAGCTACGGCCGCGCGGGCGGCGTGGCCGGAGCCGGCGCCGGAGTGGCCGGCGCCGCGCCCGTTGCCGGTGCGCTCGACGCCGGCGAACCTGGCGTCCCGAAGTCCACGTTCGGGTTGGCGCGATTCTCCGGGTTCGTGACCTGGAAGTACTTCTTCTCCTTCGCTCCCGTCATCTTCGCGGTCAGCACGGCGGGAAACTGCCGGATGTACGCGTTGTATTCGCGCACCGCGCCATTGTAGTCCGTCTGGGAGACGGCAATTCTGTTGGCCGTTCCGGAGAGCTCGTCCTGCAGTCGCAGGAAGCCCTGATCGCTCTTGAGCTGCGGATAGTTCTCGGCGACCGCGATGAGCCGGCCGAGCGCGCCGTTGACCTGAGCGTTCGCCTGCGCCATCTGCTCGGGGTCCTTGCTCTGCACGGCGTTGACCAACCCACCGCGCGCGCGCGCGACTTCGCCGAACACGGCGAGCTCCTGGTTCGCCATGCCCTTCACCGTCGCGACGAGGTTCGGGATCAGCTCGGCCCGCCGCTGCAGCTGGACTTCGATCTGTCCCTGCGCGGCATTCGCCTGCTCGTCGAGCGACTGGATCCGGTTGTAGCCGCACGCGCTCAGCGCGAGCGGGAGCACGAGTGCAAGCCAGCGACGTTTCATGAGAGCCGTTCCTGAGAGGGCTGATGGAATCGTGACGTGCGTCGGCGCGATTCGAGACGCGACGGCGCGGAGCGCATCCGGACGCGCGATGCGTCCGGGTTGGAGCGAACTACGACGCCACAACACCGAGCACGCAAGGAGCGCGTCATGGCGCGGCGTATCGATCGAGGTATCGACTGAGCTGCTCGATGGCGGCCACGTAGCCGCTCAGGACCTGGCCCGCTTCGGCGCTCGGGAGTCGCGTCTCGCCGCGCACGTGACCCACGGCGCGGACGAAGGGAGTCGGGTCGAAGCCGGCCAATGCGCCGACGCGCGTCGCCGTGTCGGTATTGTCCGCGGGTGGGCGCTCGCCGTGCAGGCGCATCACCGCGCGGAACAACACCATCATCGTGCTGAGGCTTGCGGCAATCAGCTCCGTCTGACGCTTCCCGTCGATACCAGCGAGCAGCGCGCCCTGTCGCAGCTGGAGCAGCTTCCCCATCACCTGCTGCTCGAGCTGCAGACGCAGATCCGCCGGCGCCACGCTGATCCCCGCGAACGGAGGATCGCCGTGCAGCACCCGGTTCCGCTCGAGGATGTCGGCGTACTCCATCGGGAAGATGTCCGCCGAGCGACGCCACTCCTCGAGTGACATCGTCATTGGCGGCGGATTTCCCGCCTCCCGCCACGCCCGCGCCACGGCGGACGCCGCCACCGAAGAGGACGCATCGAGCCGCGCGGTGTCGATCGACTCGAGCAGCACGAGCACGTTGTAGTCCGAGCTGTCGGGAATGTGTTCGCCTCCAGCCGCCGAGCCGTAGAGCACGACGGAGGCGAGCCGCTCCTTGTAGGCCGCGCGCAACTGCCTCACCAGCTCATCGAGTGTCATCGTCGCCATGAGTGCTCACCAGTTCGAGCCGCCGCCGCCGCCACTGAACCCTCCGCCACCGCCGAAGCCGCCAAACCCGCCGCCCCCCCCCCCGCCGAAACCCCCGCCACACCAGCCGCCACCCCCGCCCCCCCAACCACCACCACCCAA
>JBJMNN010000153.1:0-19699 GCA_045804245.1 Gemmatimonadaceae bacterium
ACCCCTGCCTGCTCCCAATGCCCATCCACGTCGTCCGCCTCGGCACGCCGCGCCTCGCCGGCGAAGGGATCCGACTCGGCACCGTCCGCCGTCCGCCGCGCGGGGTGCCCAGGCGCGACTTCGCGCGGCGGGACTTCTACGACGTCTGGCTCCCCGAGCTCGCCCCGTCAGCCGCCACGGTCTCGTGGGCGCTTTCGGATCACTGGACACCCGCCCGCTGGCGGCGCTTCGAGCGCATGTACGAGAAGGAGATGGCGACGCCCGCGGCCCGCCATCTCATCGAGCTGCTGGCCGCCCTCTCGAAGTCGATCAACCTCTCCGTCGGCTGCTACTGCGAGGACGCCAGCCGTTGCCATCGCGGCATCCTCTCCCGATTGCTCGACGAGGCCGGGGCGACGATGGCCGACGCCACTGGAGCGTCGCCAGCCGAATGAGCTGCCGATCACCTCCGGCCGATGGTCGCGGGTGACCGTCCGATCGACCGGTGTTGCAGAACCCGCCTGCGACGCGTCGTTATTCGACGCTCACCCTTCCAAATGTCGCCTCGTAGATCCGCCCTTCGCGTCGACGCCGACGCGCCGCCGGTCGTCCGGCGTTTCAGTTCGCGAATCTGGCGCACGGCGCTCCTCGTCGGCGCCCTCACGCTCGCGGCCACCAGCGCGGACGCGCAGAAGCTGCAATTCCGGGCGCTCACCCCGGACGATGGCCTCTCCTCGTCGCGCGTCCAGTCGATCCACCAGGACAGCCGCGGCTTCATGTGGTTCGGCACCACGAAGGGACTGAATCGCTACGACGGCTACGGGTTCGCCGTCTACCGCCACGTCGCCGGCGACTCGACGAGCCTCGCCGCCAACGATGCGCTCACGATCTACGAGGACGCGCAGAAGACACTCTGGGTCGGGACCCCTGCAGGCCTGAGTCGCTACGATCGCGAGCGCGACGCCTTCCGGAACTTCAACGTCGCCGGGGCGGAGGCGATTCAGGTCAACGCCGTCCTCGAGGCGCAGGGGACGCTCTGGATCGGCACGGCGCGCGGGCTCTACAAGTTCGATCGGAACGCGGGGAAGGCGACGTCGTACGGCGGGCAGCTCGCCACCCTCGACGTCCAGGGTCTGTTCGAGGACAGCGGAAAGCATCTCTGGATCGCCACCAAGGGCGCCGGCGCCTTCGAGCTCGATCCGCGCGCCGGTACGATGAAGGCCTGGGCCGTCGACCCCGAGAGCTCCGACTCGCCCACGCTCTACCGCGCGCGGGACGCGCGTCAGTTCGTCGAGGACGCCGAGGGCGCGATCTACATGGCGCTCGCCGATGGCGGCCTGGCGAAGATCAATCGCGCCACTGGCGGCGTCACGCTGTATCAGCACGACGCCGATGATCCGCACAGCATCGCGATCAACGCCGTGTACTCGCTGCGGCTCGACGGCACGCGCGGGTTGTGGGTGGGGACGGAGAATGGTGGGCTCGATTACCTCGACTTCGCGACGCGCCGATTCTCCCACAATCAGTTCGATCCGAACAACCCGTCGGGACTGAACAGCAACTCCGTCTGGGCGATCCACGAGGATCCGACGGGGACGTTGTGGCTCGGCACCTTCGCCGGCGGCGTCAACATCTCGCTGCAGAACGGCAGCGCGATCCGCCGCTTCCGCTCCGTCGCCGGTGACGCCGCGAGCCTGAGCTTCAACTCGGTGATGGCGTTCCTCGAGGATTCGCACGGAGCGACGTGGATCGCGACCGACGGCGGAGGGATCAACCGCTTCGACCGAAGCACCGGGAAGTTCCAGCATTGGAGCAAGTCGAACAGCAACCTGAACTCCGACGCGGTGCTGTCGCTCACGGAAGACCGGCTCGGCAAGATCTGGATCGCGACGTGGGCCGGGGGCGTCAGCCGGTTCGATCCGCTGAGCGGCCGCTTCACGCCGTACACGCCGAAGAACAGCGCGATGGCCGACGATCACGCGTTCGCCGTCCATAGCGATCGCGAAGGCCGTCTCTGGATCGGCACCTTCCAGAAGGGGTTGCAGCGCGTCGATCCGTCGACGGGGACATTCACCCCGCCGATCCCGCTCGGGAAGGGGAAGCAGAGCCAGATCCGCGTCATCACCCAGCTCACGGACGGCAGACTCCTCATCGGCACCATCGGTGCCGGCATGTATCAGTACGATCCGAGCACCGGGCGCCAGCGAGCCTACGCCATCGGCAAGGACGGCGTGAGCGCCAACGTCGTGCAGGCGATCGTCGAGTCGTCGCCCGGTATCGTCTGGATCGGCACGTCGAGCGGGCTTGATCGCCTCGATCGCGCGACGGACAAGTTCGAGCACTACACGGAGGCCGACGGGCTGCCCGGCACCGCGGTGAACGGCGTCGCAGTGGACGGCTCCGGGCAGCTCTGGGTGAGCGGCGATCGCGGCGTCTCCCGCTTCAATCCCGAGACGAGGAAGTCGAAGACGTACACCGTCGCCGACGGGCTGCAGGGCAGTGAGTTCAACTCCGGCGCGTACTATAAGGCGCGCGACGGCGCGATCTTCTTCGGTGGCGCGAAGGGCTTCAACCTGCTGGAGCCGGAACGCATCAGGGAGAACTCGCACGTCCCGCCGATCGCGCTGACCGGTTTCCAGCTGTACAACAAGCCGGTCGCCATCGGCGCGAAGGGATCGCCGCTGGAGCAGAGCATCACGGTCGCGAAGAAGCTGGTGCTGCACCACGACCAGAGCGTCTTCACGATCGAGTTCGCCGCGCTCGATTTCGTCGCGCCCGAGAAGAACCAGTACGCCTACAAGCTCGAGGGACTCGACGACGACTGGAACGAGGTGGGCACCAAGCGCGCCGCCTCGTACACGAATCTGCCCGCCGGCAGCTACGTGTTCCGGGTGAAGGGCACCAACAGCGACGGCCGCTGGAATGCGGACGGCACCTCGCTCGAGATCAAGGTCGTGCCGCCGTTCTGGGCATCGTGGTGGTTCCGCGCCATCATCCTGCTCGGCGCGGCGTGGGGTCTGCGCTACGGGCTGCGCGTGCAGCGCGAGCGTCGCCAGAGCCTCGAGCGCATGAACGCCACTCTCGCCGAAGCGGCCGAACGCGATCGCCGCTCGCAGCAGTACCTGGAGCGTAACGTGCTCGAGGTGCTCGACGCGATGGAGCGCTTCTCCGAGGGCGATCTCTCCGTCGCGCTCGTCGTCGAGCGGGACGACGCGATCGGGCGGCTGCGCTTCGGCGTCAACAAGGCGGTGCTGAACATCCGGTCGATGGTGCAGCAGGTCCGCGAGGTGCTCGACTCCACGGTGACGACGAGCCGCCAGATCCAGGCGGAGACGAACGAGCTGTCGCGCGGCGCCGAGGAGCAGATCAGCCAAACTCTCCTTGTCGCCGGTGCCGCCCAGCAGATGGCGCAGACGGTCTCGGCGAGCAATTCCAGCATCGCCGAAGCGTCGGAGATCGCGCAGCGCTCGGGGATGGAGGCGCACGAGGGGGGTCGCATCGTGCGCGATACCTTCGCCGGCATGGACGAGATCGTGACCACCGTTGGGATCTCCGCGCGCACCGTGCACTCGCTCGGTCGCAGCAGCGAGCAGATCGGCGCGATCACGCGCGTGATCGAGCAGATCGCCGACCAGACCGAGCTCCTCTCGCTCAACGCGGCGATCGAGGCGGCGCGCGCCGGACGTCACGGCCGCACCTTTGCCGTCGTCGCGCAGGAGGTGCAGCGACTGGCCGAGCGCACCGCGCAGGCGACGAGCGAGATCGCCCGGGTCATCGAGCACAACCAGCGTGAGGTGGAGACCGCCGTCGAGGCGATGTCGCGCGTCGGCGGCCAGGTCGAGAAGGGCAAGGAGCTCGTCGACAAGGCGGGCAGCGCGCTCGACGCGATCATCGACAACGCCGAGAAGATGCTCGCCTGCATCCAGCAGGTCCGCGCGTCCAGCGAGGAGCAGTCCTCCACCACGGCGCACATCAGCGAGAACGTCGAGACGATCTCGCGCGTAACGCACTCGGCCGTGCGCGGCAATCAGTCGGTCGCCACCTCGGTTCAGCAGCTGAGCACCCTGATCGAGGATCTGCAGCAGCGTGTCGCGCGATTCCACCTCGAGGGGAGCGAGGGCCCCCTCCCCGAGATCAGGGTGGACGTCGCCAAGCTCCCCTCCGCCCCGCGCGAGCTGGCACCCCTCGACGCCTGACGAATCCGACGAGCGGTGGCATGGCCCTGCGGGATCGACCCCGCGGGGCTATTCTCCGTGGGCCGATCCGCAGCCTAAACGACTCGCCGACGGAGTTCGTACACTTCAGGTGGCGTCCGCAACGTCGCGAACGCGGTTGTCCCGCACCTTCGACCATCGATCCCGATGAAGGTCTCCCTCAAGGTCAACGGCAAGCCGACATCCATCGACGCACCGCCCGACATGCCGCTGCTCTGGGTGCTGCGCGACGTCCTCGATCTCAAGGGCGCGAAGTACGGCTGCGGCGTCGGTCAGTGCGGCGCGTGCACGGTTCACCTCAAGGGCTCGCCGGTGCGCTCGTGTCAGCTGCCGGTCTCGGCGCTGCAGGGCGCCGAGGTCACGACGATCGAAGGGCTCTCCCCCGATGGCTCGCATCCCGTGCAGCGCGCGTGGGACGAGGTCGACGTCCCGCAGTGCGGCTACTGCCAGGCCGGTCAGATCATGAGCGCGGCGGCGCTCCTCGCGAAGAATCCCTCGCCGACGGATGCGCAGATCACCGCGGCGATGAACGGCAACCTGTGTCGGTGCGCGACGTATCACCGCATCCGCGACGCGATTCACAAGGCCGCGGCCAGCTCCGCCGCGACCCCGGCTACACCGGCCGCCACCACTGCCCGGCCGCGCCAGGCCGGTACGCCGCGTAACTGAGGAATCGATCATGACACTCGATGCGCGCGTCGACCGACGCCAGTTCCTCCGCGTCTCCGCCCTCGCCGGCGGCGGGCTCCTGCTCGGTACGATCCTCGACTTCGGCAGCAGTGCCGACCTTTTCGCCGCCGGCGCTCCGAAGTTGCCGGACGGTGAGTTCTCTCCGAACGCCTTCATCCGCCTCGCGCCGGACGGGTCGGTCACGATCATCGCCAAGAATCCCGAGGTCGGGCAAGGGATCAAGACGATGCTCCCGATGCTCATCGCCGAGGAGCTCGACGTCGACTGGACGAAGGTGAAGGTCGAGCAGGCCGGCCTCGACACGGTGAAGTTCACCAACCAGGTCGCCGGCGGAAGCACCGCCACGCCGAACCACTGGCTGCCTCTTCGCCGCGTCGGCGCCGCGGCGCGCGCGATGCTCATTGGTGCCGCGGCGCAGACGTGGAACGTCCCCGTCGCCGAGTGCGAGACTGCATCTGCCACGGTCACGCACCGCCCGAGCGGCCGCACCATCAAGTACGTCGATCTGCTCGACCGCGCCGCGACGATCCCGGCGCCGGAGCTCGACAAGGTGACGCTCAAGGATCCGAAGAGCTTCCGGATCATCGGCACGCGCGTGCGCGGCGTCGACAACCACGCGATCGTCACCGGGAAGCCGCTCTACGGCATCGACGTCACGGTGCCGGGGATGCTCTACGCGGTGTACGAGAAGTCTCCCGTGTTCGGCGGCCGCGTGAAGAGCGCCAACCTCGACGTCGTGAAGCGCGAGCCGGGAGTGCGCAACGCCTTCGTCGTCGAGCCGGCGGGCACGGACCTCACCGGTCTGCTCGGCGGTGTCGCCATCGTCGCCGACAGCTGGTGGCTCGCGCGCTCGGCGCGGAAGAAGCTGCAGGTCGAGTGGGACGAGGGCACGGGCGCGACGTTGAGCAGTGCGTCTATCGCGTCGACCGCCGCCGCGCTCGCCAAGCAGCCGCCCCAGCGCTCGCTGCGCAAGGACGGCGACGTCGACGCCGCGCTCACGAGCGCGGCCAAGGTCGTGCGCGCGGAGTACTTCTACCCGTATATCGCGCACGCTCCGCTCGAGCCTCAGAACTGCACCGCGCGCTTCACCGACGGCAAGATGGAGATCTGGGCGCCGACGCAGGATCCGCGGTCCGCGCGCGGACTCGTCGCGCGGTCACTCGGTCTCGACGAAGCCAGCATCACGATTCACCTCACGCGTGGCGGCGGCGGCTTCGGCCGCCGGTTGATGAACGATTACGTGGTGGAGGCGGCGCGCATCGCGAAGGAATCCGGCACGCCGGTGAAGCTCCTGTGGACGCGCGAAGACGACATGCACCACGACTTCTATCGCTCGGCCGGATTCCACAACTTCACCGGCGCGGTGGACGCGAGCGGCAAGGTCGTCGCATGGCGAAACCATTTCGTCTCCTTCGGCGACGCGGAGAAGTTTCCGAGCGCCAGCGGCAACCCGCCGTTCGCTGCGGGCGCCGGCATCGGCGGTGGCGAGTTCCCCGCGCGCTTCGTCCCGAACTTCGCGCTCGATGCATCGGTGATGCACCAGTACGTGCCGACGGGATACCTTCGCGCACCAGGGAGCAACGGCATCGCGTTTGCCACGCAGAGCTTCATCGACGAGCTCGCGCACGCGGCCGGCAAGGATCCGCTGCAGTTCCGCCTCGACCTGCTCGCCGCGGAGACGCCTGCTCAATCGCCCCAACAGGGCGGGCTCGTCGCGTCGCGCGTACGCGGCGTGCTGGAGCTCGTGCGCGACAAGTCGGGTTGGGGCACGCGGAAGCTGCCGCCCGGCACGGGCATGGGCGTCGCCTTCCACTTCAGCCATCGCGGCTACTTCGCCGAAGTCGTGCAGGCCACCGTCAGCAAGGCCGGTGTGCTGAAAGTCGACAAGGTCTGGGTCGCCGCCGACGTCGGCAATCAGATCATCAACCCCAGCGGCGCCGAGAACCAGGTGCACGGCTCCGTGCTCGACGGCATCTCGGAAGCGCTCGCGCAGGAGATCACGATCGACAAGGGGCGAGCGGTGCAGAGCAACCTCACCGACTTCCCGCTCATCCGCATGGCACAGTCGCCGCCGGTGGAGCTGCATTGGAACGTCACCGAGTACCCGCCCACCGGACTCGGCGAGCCGGCGCTGCCGCCCGTCGTGCCCGCGCTCTGCAACGCGATCTACGTCGCGACCGGCAAGCGCATCCGTTCGCTGCCGCTGTCGAAGCACGACTTGAAATGGAGCTGACCGCGCGCGCCGACTGAAACGCGCGGCGCGCCACCACGTAGTCCCAGCATGGCTCTGAACTTCTTCCGTCGTTGGCAGGCGAAGCATCTGCTGCTCGCGTGGGTCGTGTACTGGGTGCTGCTCGCGGTCGTCTCGCTGCGATCCGCCCTCGTCGCGGCGGCGCGGGCGCTGAACGCGCCGAAGGGCCTCGGCTCACTCGCGGCGAGCGTCGACAACGGGAACGTCATCCTGAAGGCCACGGCCGCCGGTCAGACCTGGACCGGCTCGACGTCGCTCACGACGATGATGCTCTGGTTCGCCGGCCCGCCACTGGTGCTCTTCCTCGTCTGGCTCGTGACTCGGCGCGCTCCCGTCACAGCGCGCGACCCAGAGCGCGACTACCGCATCTCCTGACTCCGAGGCTGTCGTATGGATGACGCGCGTCTTCCCGAGCCCGAGCCGAGCGGCGCACTCGTACCGCCGCCGACGCATCCGCCGACGGCACTCGCGACCGCTGCTCCGCTGCCGCCGCGCCGACGACCGGACGACGCGATCGACACGCGCGGTCTGGTCGTGCGCGTGATCGATCGTGCGCTCGACGCGATCGACCGCGCCGGCGACTCGATCGCCGCCGCGGTCGGGCTGCGCTGAGCGATACCTGTCTCCTCCACGCGACTCATGAACCGAGAGCTGATCACCACCGCCTTCGAGTTGCCCAATCACCGGATCGTGCGCACCCTCGGCGTCGTGCGCGGCATCACCGTGCGCTCACGTTCAATGCTTGGCACGATCGGGGCGACGCTGCAGACGATCCGCGGGGGCAACATCACGCTGTTCACCGAGCTCTGTGAGACGTCGCGGGAAGAGGCGTTCGAGATCATGGTGCGCCACGCCACCGACGTCGGCGCCACCGGGATCGTCGCCGTGCGTTACGACGCCACCGAGGTCATGACCGGCGTCACCGAGGTGCTCTGCTACGGCACGGCCGTCGTCGTCGAGCCGCGCTAGAGCAGGGATGGCCCTCACCGCCACGATCTACAACCTGAATGTGCAGCTCGCCGACACCGATCGCGGCGTGTACGAGTCGCTGTCGTTCAAGGTCGCGCAGCAGCCCTCGGAGTCCGACGAGCACATGATGGCACGGGTGCTCGCCTACTGCCTCGAGTACGCCGAGGGGATCGGCTTCTCGAAGGGAATCGCCGAGCCGGAGGAGCCGGCGCTGTTCGTGCGCGACCTCACCGGCGCCCTCCGCACCTGGATCGACATCGGCTCCCCCGACGCCGCTCGACTCCACAAGGCGAGCAAGGCTGCCCCGCGCGTCGTCGTGTACACACACAAGGAGCCGGCCCAGCTCGTCCGCGCGCTCGACGGCGCGCGTATCCACCGGGCGGAAGCTCTGGAGCTCTACGCGCTCGACCGTTCGCTCATCGCCGAGCTCCTCTCACGCCGCGATCGACGCACGAAGTTCGACCTCACCGTCACCGAGGGTCATCTGTACGCGACCATGGATGGCGAGACGTTGGAAGGAACGGTAGAGCAGATCGCGCGGTAGGCGCGCATCCCGCGTCAACCGCACGCATACCCGCGCAACAGGTTCAGCATCCGCGTGTCGGTCGCCGTCGCGTCGTCGAGCTTCGGCGTCTCGATCACCTTCGGCACGCTCGCCAGCCGTTCGTCGGTCATGATCCGCCGGAACGGCCCCTCGCCCAACGAGCCCTCGGCGATCAGCTCGTGCCGGTCCCGCCTCGACGCGAACGGCGTTTTCGAGTCGTTCAGGTGCATCACGCGCACGCGGCCCAGCCCGAGCGTGTCCTCCAGTCGCGCCATCACACCGTCGTAGTCCTTCACCAGATCATAGCCCGCCGAGTACACGTGGCAGGTGTCCACGCACACGCCGACGCGGTCGCGCTGCGCCGGATCGATGCGCCGAATGATCGCCTCCAGCTCCTCGAACGTGGCGCCGAGCGCGGTACCCGAGCCGGCGGTAGTCTCCAGACACAACACCGTCGACCCCGGAACCGCCGCCAGCGCCTCCGAGATCGCGTCGGCATTTCGCGCCATTCCCGCCTCGCGCTCGTCCATGAAGTTGCCCGGGTGCGAGACGAGATAGTCGAGCCCGAGTACGCTGCACCGCCGCAGCTCGGCGACGAATGACGCGATCGACCGCGTGCGCAGCACGGGGTCGGGGCTCGCGAGATTGATCAAATACGAGTCGTGCGCCATCGTCGCCGTCACGCGCGTCTCGGCGAGCCGCTCGTGGAACAGCCGGCACTCTTCGTTCTCGCAGTCCCGCTCCGCCCAGCGGTTCGCCATCTTGGTGAACATCTGCATGGCCGTCGCCTCGATCGCCGCGGCGCGCGCTGGTGCCTCGGGCACCCCCCCGGCGGTACTGACGTGCGCACCCAGCAACAGCGACGACGTCGTCACAGCGTCATCCGCCGAACTCTGGTGCGCGGCCGCGCAGCACGCGGCCGCACCGCGGGCAGTGGATGTCTCCCGACTCCGCCAGCGCGTAGTCGAACGAGCGGCCGCACGTGCACTCCGCCTCGAGCCCCTCGTGCCCGCACCCGATGCAGAAGTCGTCGTCCGCGTCGTACGAGCGAAAGCGGCCGCACACCGGGCAGCGCTTGGTGACCGTCATCGTCAGCGCGCGCCGCGCAGCCAGCTTTCCGGATCGACCGCGCGTCCCTGCGGCCGGATCTCGAAGTGCAGGTGCGGTCGGAGGTCGGGGTCCGACGTGCCGACCGTCCCGATCGTGTCGCCCTTCCGGATCGCGCTGCCGGTGCGCACGCTCGCGTTGTTCAGCGAGGCGTACACCGAGTAGTCGCCGGCGCCGTGCTGTACGATGACGGTGAGCCCATAGGTGCCGAGCTGGCCGACGCTCACTACCGTACCCGGTGCCACCGCGCGCACCGCGGTGCCCGTCGCCGCCGCGATCCCGATTCCGTTCCAACGCGTCGTCGTATTGTTCGGGTTCACGACCCGCCCGAACCGGTAGAGCACCGTGCCGTCGACCGGCCAGTCGAGCCGTCCGAGATCGCTCGTCCGCAGCGTGCTCGTCTCGCGCGGCGCGTTCGGGCGCGTCGCGGCACCTCGCCGGCGCTCGCTCTCGATCGACGCGATCACGTTCGTCAGCCGCGACTCCGATGCGCGCAGCGCCGCCAGCCGGTCGAGGATCTCCTGCGTCGAGCGCTGCACCTGGCGCAGGTTCGTCGTGCGCTCGCCGCGCAGGCGCGCCAGCCGTTCCTCCTCCTGCTGCTTGTCCATCCGGTTCTCTTCCACCGCGCTGCGCAGCCGAACGAGGTCTGCCCGCTGGCGAAAGACCTGATCGCGCAGCGTCTGCACCCGCGCCACGAGCGAGCGATCCTGCGTCGCCAGCTCGTGCAGATACTTGTACCGCGCCACGAGCTCGCCGAACGACCGCGCCGTGAGCAGCGCCTCGGCCGAGTACAGCGGACCGCGCTTGTAGATGTCGACGAGCCGGCGCTCGAGCGTGGAGCGCCGCCCCACCAGCTCCTTCTCCGCCTTGTCGACGCGGGCTGTGGTCGCGTCGACTTCGGTCGTGATCGCCGCGAGCTGGCGATCGAGTGTCTGGATGACGCGCTCCGTCGCATCGCGCTGCCGATCGAGGATCGCCACCTCTTCCTGCAGCTCGTGTACGCTGCCGCGGAGGTTCGCCATGCGGTTCTCCAGCTCGGCGCGCTCGCGACGGATGCGATCGAGCTCTTCGCGCTGCGCGCGGATCCGCGCCTCGGCCGACTGCGCGGACGCGGCAACGGGCAGGGCGAGCGCCAGCGACGCCACGAGCACCCACCGCGTCGCGCGCGACCTCACACCTGGCGTAGGTGCCTCCCAACCGACACCGCACTTCCGAGCAGCCCGATCAGAGCGCCGAACAGCAGCCCCAGCACCGCGACCCGCGCGCCGAAGTAGATCGTGTGGATGACGTATCGGTCGATCAGCGTCTGCGCGATCCACGTCAGCACGAGAGCCAGCAGGCCGCCCATCACTCCCTTCGCGAACCCTTCGACGAGAAACGGGCGGCGGATGTAGCCGTCCGTCGCGCCGACGAGGCGCATGATCGAGATCTCCTTCGCTCGCGCCAGCACCGCCATGCGGATCGTCGCCCCGATGATGATCACCGAGACCGCGGCAAAGACGAGTCCCAGCACCAGACCGGCGATGCCCGCGACGTTCCGCAGCCGGTACAGCTTCTCGATCCACTCCTCGCCGTAGCGGACGTCGTCGATGAAGGAGTACGTCTTCAGCCGTTCGGCGACGCGCTTCACCGTCGCCGGATCACGCTGGCCCGGCTTGAGCCGGAGGTCGATCGACGCCGGCAGCACCGCTCCTTCGAACACGTCGCGGAACTCGCCGAGCTCGGACTGCGCCCGCTTCAGCGCCTGCTCCTGCGTCACCAGCTCCGCCGACGATACTTCGGGGAAGCTGGCGATGTCGCTCGCCGCCTGCGCGACGTCTTCCGGCGGCGTTCCATCCGCGACGAACGCGCGAATCTCCACGCGCTCCTCGAGCCGCTCGAGCGCCTCACGGATGTTGAGCGCGACGAGCCCGAACAGCCCGAGCGCGAACAGCGAGAACGCGATCGTCGTCACACTCAGCGCGCTGAGCAGCGGCGCGCGCCGGAACGTCTCGAACGCGTCGCGGATCGGTCGCATCAGCGCGCCGGGTTCGGCGAGGCGGTGGGCTCCGCCGAGTCGAACACGATCTGGCCGCGTGCCATCTCGATCGTGCGGTACTCCTGCCGGCGGATCAGCTCCATGTTGTGCGTCGCCATGATGATCGCCGTGCCCGCCGCGTTGATCTCGCGCAGGAGCTGGAAGATGCCGCGCGTCGCGCGGTCGTCGAGGTTGCCCGTCGGCTCATCGGCGATCAACGCGAACGGATCGTTCACCAGCGCCCGCGCGATCGCCACCCGCTGCTGCTCGCCCCCCGACAGCTCGCGCGGGAAGGCGCGTCCCTTCGACGCCAGGCCGACCTGGGTGAGCACGCGGTTCACCTTCCCGCCGATCACGCCCGCCGGCGCGCCGATCACCTCGAGCGCGAAGCTGACGTTCTGCTCGGCGGTGCGATTCTCCAGCAGCCGGAAGTCCTGGAAGACGATGCCGAGCTTCCGGCGGAGCTTCGCCACGTCGCGAGCCGTCGCCGTCACCGAGCTCGTGCCGGCCACGCGCACCTCGCCCGTCGTCGGCCGCTCCTCGAGGTACACCATCTTCAGCAGCGACGTCTTGCCCGCGCCGCTCGCCCCGGTGAGGAGAACGAACTCTCCCTTGTTCACCAGCAGGCTCACGTCCTGGACAGCCGTCCCCGTGCGCGGATACGTCTTCGTGACGCGAGTGAAGCGAATCATCTCGGCGATGCGGCGGTGTCCAGGTCCTCGTCCTCGAGATCGATCAGCTGCCAGCTCGAGCGCGCCGTCACCGTGTCGATGACCGCCTTCAGCAGCCCGATCAGGATCGGTCCGATGAGAATGCCCGCCAGGCCGAAGGTGTACACCCCCGTCACCAGCGCGACGAACATCCAGTAGAAGTTGAGCACTCGCGACCGGTCGGCGGCGATCTTGGGACGCAGGTACGTCGAGATGAAGACCGTGTTCACCAGCGTGCCGATCAGCACCATGGCGATCGCGGCGCCCATCGCATTGCGGAAGATCGCCAGCCAGATCGCCACCGGCACGTACACGCTCCACGATCCGACGATCGGGAAGAATCCGATGATGAAGCTCACCACGGCGAGGGGCGCGGCCAGCGGCACGTGGAAGAGCAGGTTCATCCCGAGGATGATCAGGCTCTTCAGCGTCTGCGTGACGAGCGTCGAGTAGATCGCGCCGTACAGAACGCCGCGCACGTTCACCTCGAGCGCGTGACGAAGCTCCTGATACCGTGGCGCGATCTTGCTCGCGAGGTACGCACCGACGTTCTCCGCTTCGATCAGGATGTAGAACGCCGTGAAGAGGAAGATCGTCGCCGCGATCGAGAACCCGGCCACCGCCTCGCGCAGGATGAGCGGCAGGCGCGTTCCGTACGCCGTCGCGTCGATCACCATCCTCCCCGCGGCCTCCGACGCGTTGGACGTCTTGAGGAAGGGCAGTCGCCGTACGGCCTCGTTCACCTTGTGCCCGATCTCTTCCTGATGCGTCGCCACGTACGTGCCGACGCTCGACAGCTCGTTGTAGCTGTACGCGAGCACGAGCAGGATCGGCACGATCACGCCGAGCAGCGTGAGAATCCCCGCCAGCGTCGGCCGATTCGTCTGCTTGAGAATCCAGCAGTACAGCGGCCGCAGGTAGAATCCGATGATCAGTCCGAGGATCGCGGCGATCACCACGGCCCGCACCATCCACAGGAACGCCACGAGCACCAGAACGCCGAGCGTCGTGGTGATCAGGATCCGGCGCAGCTCGGGGAGCGTGAGGTCGGCGACCCGCGCGTTCAACCGTCGGTCGACGCGTCGGCGCTCACCTTCGGCCGGGTTCGCGAGGACGATCGGGTCAGTCATCAGTGCAGCGCATGCTCGATGTCGGCGATGAGATCGGCCGCGTCCTCGATGCCGACGCTCAGCCGGAGGAAGCCGTCCGGCAGTCCGCGATTCGCCCGCTCCTCCGTCGAGAGATGCGTGTGCGACGTGAAGCGCGGCTCGCTCACGAGCGAGTCCACGCCGCCCAGGCTCGGGGCGTGCCGGATCAACCTCAGCTTTCGCACGAATCGGTCCGCGGCTCGACCACCCCCGGTCAGCTCCAGACCCATCATCCCGCCGAAGCCATCCATCTGCTCGGCGGCGACCTCGTGGTCCGGATGCGTCGGCAGACCGGGGTAGTGCACCGCGCGCACCTCGCGCCGCTCGAGGCACCACTGCGCGATCTGCATCACGTTCTCGTTCTGACGGCGCACCCGCACGTCCAGCGTCTTCAGCCCGCGCTCGAGCAACCAGCAGGCGAACGGGTCGGGCGCCGGGCCCCACATGATCATCTTCTGCCGCACCTCCTCCAGGTACGAGGCGGTGCCGAGCACCACGCCGCCCATCACGTCGTGATGACCGTTCAGGACATTGGTCGCCGAGTGGATCACCACGTCGGCCCCGTGCTCGAGCGGCCGGAAATTGATCGGGCCGGCGAACGTCGAGTCGACGACGAGGGCGAGGCCGCTCTCGTGCGTCAGATAGCTCAGCGGACGGAGGTCGATCACCCGACACGTCGGGTTCACCGGCGATTCGAGGAACACGGCGCGCGTTTCCTTGCGCATCCGCTTCCGCCAGCCGCGCGCCTCGAACGGGTCCACCAGCGTGACGTCGATCCCGAGCGCCGTGAACTCCTCGGTGAGCAGTCGCTGCGTCGGACCGTAGAGATCGCGGCTCGCCAGCAGGTGGTCGCCCGGGCGGAGCAGCGCCATCAGTGCGCACGCCGTCGCCCCCATGCCGCTGGACAGCACCAGCGCCGACTCGGCGCGCTCCAGCGCGGCGAGCTTCTTCTGCACGACTTCCGCGTTCGGCGTGTTGCCGTAGCCGGGGTGGCGCAGCCCTTCGGACGTCCCCACCTCGTGCACGAAGCTCACGCTCTGCTGCAGCGGCGTAGCGACGGGCGCATCCGCGTCGTGCGCCGGCTCGCCGGCGTGGACCGCCAGCGTGGGAAGCGAATGCGTGCGCGTGCGTCGCGTCGAGGACACGGCAGGAGAGGGAGGGAGCCGCGTCAGGCGAAGTGCCCGCGGCGTGTGTGCGAGTCCAGATCGGGCTTGACCACCCGGACGAGCTCCGACGGCGACGCGCCGGCGATGTCGCGGAGCACCACGTCACCGCGCTTCACCGACTCGTCGACCATCACCGTCGCCAGCTCCTGCCGCCGCGGACCGTACACCCACGCGAGCTCTCCGTCCACGAGCAGGCGTGCCTGCGCGTCACCCGGGTTGAGTCGCACCTGCGGTCCCCGATCGCTGTCCGTCATGCGAGTGCCGATGAACTGTGCCACTCGCAATGGACGATTGCGATTGTCCTCAGTCATGCCGGACGCCGATCCCCCCGACCGCGATGTAGCCGTCGTCGGTGCGCATCACGAGCCGCCGCCGGTGCAGGGCATCCAGCACGGCCTCGCACTCCGACTCGCCGGCGCCGAGCGCGCTCGCCAGATCCGCCGGCACCGTCCGTCCCAGCTCGTAGACCTTTTCCCATACCGCGCGCTCGCCATCGTCGACGATTCCGACGACCCGGGCGCCGTCGTCCGTCTCCAGCACCAGGGCGAGCCGGTGACGCTCCAGCACCGTCTCGATCGCGTCCCAGTGATCGTCCGTCACGCCGCGGAACAGGAAGTACGCCTCCCGGTCGGCGGGCTCCGCGTCGGCGTAGCGCAGCAGCAGCTTGGCGATCACTTCGTCGGCGCACGAGAAGTCGATCATCCCGACATGGGAGAAGTCGATCACCGTGAGCGACCGCTCGCGCGAGTCCGCGAGCAGCGCTTCGATCTGGGTGCGCACTGCGGCCCCCGTCGGCCGCGTCACGAGATTGGAATAGAGCTCGCACGACACAGTCTGTCGCAGCACCGAGCTCACGTCGATATGTATCATCATCGCGGGCCCCCGGAGACCCGCTCTGGTATGGTGACCTGAACCTGTGACCCCGGGAACGGGGCCAGCTTCTCCTGCAGCGGCACGTCGTCGTCCCAACTCGGGACGATGGCGATCCGCGCCGTTCCGCTGCGGACGCTGACCTTGCCGTCCCACCGGCCCACGTACCGGCGTACGCCCGCAAGCCCCTGGCCACGGCCGGGGTCGCGGAACCGGCTGACGCCGCGGACCACTGCTTCCTCGAGCGCCTCGGCGTCGTCCCAGCGATCGGCGGAGCGCACTCGGCCAGGAGCGCTTTCCAGCGACTGCCGGAATCCACACCCGGCGTCGCATACCGCGATCACCACGACGCGGCGGCCAAGCCGCTTTCGCCAGGTGTACGTCTGCACCGCCACCCAGCCCCCACGTCCCGCGTGCTCGACGATGTTCTGGCAGACTTCCGAAAGGGTCATCGCGAAGCCGACCGTCGCCTTGGCGTCGATGTTCAGCTCCTTGGCGAGGATCTGCTGCGCCTTCTGCTGGATGCGCCCCACCACCTCGTGGACGTCCTCGCTCTTCACCACGGGCGTGATCTCGAGCAGGACGCTGGACTCGCCGCCGCGCGCCTTGGGCACCGACCCGTGCAGGTCGAACAGCTCCTCCGCGTGACGGAAGAATCCCGTCCGCGCCCAGTACGACGACGTGTCCTCGTTGTCGGGTGCCGTGAAGCTCGCGCGCTCCTCGCGCGTCTGCCCCAGCGTGAGCAGCGCGGTGAGTCCGAACGGCGATGCCCAGCGGGTGTGTCGAGCGTCGATGATGATCTTCGCGTCCGGAGGGACGGCCGCGAGCTGATCCACCACCTGCTCGAACGTGTAGTCGTCCAGCGAAGGTGGTACGGTGATGACGCTGGTCACGTGAGGCTGAGCTCTCCTCGCAGGTGGGACGCGAGTCCGGTAGTCCCCCGGTGCCCGACGTTTCGGGCCGCGGCCTGTCCGGCCGCTTTCATCGCGTCCGCAAACTTATCACCGGCGAGCATCCGGGAGAAATAGGTCGCCCCCCACACGTCTCCGCACCCGGTCGGATCGAGCGCCTCATCCACGGGCTCCGCCGGCACCAGCGCCGTTCGGACCGCGCCAAGCCCTCCCGTGCCGCCGCGCGGCGCGGTCGACAATCCGCCGCGCGGCGGCAGGTCCTCGAGCGAGTCGAACCCCGGTGCGGCCACGTAGATCGCGCCGCGCTTCCCCAGCGTGACGAACAGGCACGAGACTCCCGCCGCGATGGCGGTCGCCGCGAGGCTCATCGGATCCGGGGCGACCATCGCCAGCTCGTCCTCGTTCATCTGAAGGAAATCGAAGCAGCGGCACCACTCGGCGACGTTCGGGATGGGACGCAACGTCCGCAGCCCGTCGGGCTGTACCGCCCACGCCATCATGTGCAGATCGCAGTGGATCGGCCCCGCGAAGTGCTGCCGGATCAGCGTCGTCGTCTCCAGGTCGAGCTCCCAGCCGCTCAGGAAGTTGATCAGTAGCGCATCGGCCTTCGCCTCGTCTAGCAGCGGCTTGAGCGCCAGCCAGCTCCACGCCGGCAGCCCGCCGCTCAGCCGCTCGGTGCGCCGTTCCTCCGAGTGATAGCGCAGCTCGACGCGTTGCGCCGGATACGGCACCGCCATCAGCGACGCGTCCGGCGCCAGGCGCCGCAGCGTGCCCAGAAACTCGCGCGCCCGCGCCGCCAGGTCCTCGCCGACCATCATGATCGGCACGATCTCCCAATCGTCGTCGAGCGCGGCGTCGAGTGCGCTGAGCGCGTACGTGATCCCGCCCCATTCCTCGATGGGCGCCATGCGCGTGTCGCGGCCGTGGATCACGTCCCACACCAGACTCCCGATCACGCCGATGCGCTTCTTGCGCGTCGGGCCCTTCTTCCCGTTGCGCGATGCGGATGTGACGGTGAAGCTCACACGCCGCCCATGTGCTGTTGCTTGAAGCTCGCGACCGCGCCGACTACCCCCGCGGTTCCCGGCAACGTACCCGACACGATGCGCGCCGCGCGCACGGCCGGCATGAATGCCCGTCGACGAACTTCCGCTTGCAGTGGTTGGAACAACGCATCCCCCGCCGCCGTGACGCCGCCCGCTACCACCACGGTGTCCGGATTGAACGTGTTGAGCAGGTTCGCGATCCCCGCGCCGAGATAGCGCGCCGTGTCGCGCACGATCTCGTTCGCCACCTGATCGCCCGCTTTGGCCGCGTCGTACACCGTCTGCGCCGTGATCGTGTCGAGCCTCCCGCCGACCATCGTCGGCATCATCGACGCACTCTCCTCGCGCACCAGCACCTCGCGCGCGCGCGTCGCGATCGCGGGGCCGGAGGCGTAAGCCTCCAGGCATCCATAATTCCCGCACTTGCAGTGTCGGCCGTTCAGGTCGATCGTCGTGTGCCCGATCTCGCCCGCCATGTCGGATGCGCCGTGAAACAGCGCGCCGTCGATGATCAGTCCTCCGCCGATCCCCGTCCCGATCGTCAGGCCGATCACGTTGCGGCCGCCGCGCGCCGCGCCCTGCCACCATTCGCCGAACGTCGCGCAGTTCGCGTCGTTGTCGAGCGTCGTCGGCAGCCGGAGCCGCTCGTGGATCCGATCGCGCAGCGGAAAGTCCTTCCAGCCGAGGTTCGGCGCCACCAGCACGATCCCGCGCTCGCGGTCCAGCGGCCCGGGCGCGCCGACGCCGATGCCGACGAAGTCCTGGCGAGTCGCACCGGTCTCGCTGATCGCGTCGAGGAACACGCCTTCGACCAGCGCGACGATCCGCTCGGCCACCGCCTCGTCGCCCGCCGAGGAGTTCGTCGGGATCGACCGCATCGCCAGATGCTTCGTGCCGTCCAGCGTCAGCGCGCCCGCCACGATGTTCGTCCCACCGAGGTCTACGCCGATGATGTACTGCTCGCGTCCCGTGGTCATGCGCGTGCGTCTGGGCTGAGGATGAGCGTGCGCGTCCGCTCCGCCACCCCTTCGGCCGTGAGCTCGCGCATACAGCGGAAGTGTTTGAGAGGGCAGCGACGCGGCCCGTGCCGGTGGCAGGGGCGACAGGTGAGCGACCCGTGTCCGACGACGACGCTCGACGGCGCCAGCGGTCCGAACCCGAAGTCCGGCACCGTCGGTCCGAAGATCGCCACCGTCGGCGTTCCCATGGCCGACGCAAGATGCAACGGCGAGGAGTCGTTCGTCACTATCACCGCGCATCGGGCGATCAGCTCGGCCGATCCGAGCAGCGGCAGCGCGCCCGTCGCGTCGACCGCGTCGGGCACCGCCGTCCGGATCTCGAGCGCGAGCGCCGAGTCGTCGGGCCCTCCGACGATGACGATCCGGCCGTCGCGTGCGAGCTCCTGAGCGAGCTCGCGATAATACGGCCAGCGCTTCGTCGCCCAGACGCTTCCCGGCGCGAGCGCGATCAGCCGCTCGCCGGCGGTGACGCCGTCACGCCGCAACAGATTGTCGACCAGCTCGCGCTCCGCGCTCCCGGGAGCCAGCGACGGCCGCGTCTCCTCCGCCGTCGGCTCGCGTCCGTTCGGCCGCGACAGCAGCAGCAGCCGCGCCGCGTGATGCAGGTCGTCGCGATACGCCACCTTCGTCGTGTACAGCCAGCTCCCCGCCGACGTCGCGAAGCCGATGCGCTCTGGAATTCTCGCGACGAAGGCCAGCGCCGCGCTGCGCAGCGAGCCCTGGGCGAGGAACGCCGTCTCGTACGTCGCCGCGCGCAGCCGGGCGGCAAGCGTCGTCAGCCCGAACAGGCCGGCGTGCGCGCCGCGCTTGTCGTACACGATCACGCTGCGCACCGACGGGTGCCCCGTCAGCACCGACGCCGCTGCCGGCGTCGTCACGACGTCCACCGGTCCGCGATGCGCCAGCTGCGCGAGCAGCGGCGTCGTGAGGATCGTATCCCCGAGGAACGACGTCTGGATCACGACCGACGACGCCACGCCGCCGCCTAGTCGACCTGCAGAACGGCGAGAAACGCCTCCTGCGGAATCTCGACGGCGCCGACCTGCTTCATGCGCTTC
>JBJMNN010000154.1:0-9162 GCA_045804245.1 Gemmatimonadaceae bacterium
CACCGCGATCATCGGCGGATGATCGAAGTAGCTCCCCGAGAGCTGGCGCGACCAGTCCCAGTAGTACGTCTCGTCGGGGAAGAGCGGCAGCCGCGCGGCAAACAGCAGCCGCACGAGCCACGCCGCGATCGTGACGCCGACGGCGACGCGCCACTGTCTCGCGTCGCCGTCGGCGGTCGTCGCCACGTTAGGGCTCACCCGGGCGACGCCGGCTCATCCCCCGCGCCCATGACAACAGCACCAGCGCCGCGATCCAGGCGAACCAGACGATGCGCTCGTCGAGGCTGAGCGTGCGGAGCATCCCCCACGCGACCAGCGGAACCGTGAACGGCACCAGCACCGCCTCGTCGGTGTTCGCGACGTAGCGCTCGACCACCTTCGTCGCGCCGCGGCCACCGGCACGCAGTGTCGCGGCGATCGCGCGCGATACCTCTTCCGGTGGCGCGGCGCGCCAGCCCGGAAGGGCGATCAGCGTCCACGCCGACGCCGCGTGGCCCCAGCCGTGATGGTCGCTCCCCGCGACGAGCGCGAGGTTCGCGCTGTCGGCGATGTCGAGGATGCGTGCGCGCTGCTGGCGGCTCTGCGCGAGGCCGCGCGGCGCGCCGTCGATCAGCTCGATCGCGCGCACGCCGGCCGCGCCGCGACCCTTCGCCGCCGCGACCTTCGACAGATCGCCGGGGATCGTCTCGATCAGCACGGGCTCGTTGCCCGGCACCAGGCTCGCGAGCTTGAGCGCTTCGGTGTCGACATCACGAAGCGACGCGTCGAGGATGCCACGATACATGCGATCCGCGTCGAGGATGTTCACGTGCTCGCCCTGCCACACGGCCTCGATCGCGGGAAGCAGGAGCGTCTCCGTCCCGGCCTGGCTCGGGTTGTTCGCCCAGCCCTCGCGCGCGCCCTCGAAGGTACGGTGGTCGCTGATGTACGCGACGTCGAAGCCGGCCTTGCGGTGCCAGCGGCGCACGTCCTCCGGTTCCCAATTCCAGCGGCCGTCGTGCGAGTACTTCGTGTGGGCGTGGAAGTCGACGGCGACGATCCCGGGCTCGTCCTTCTGCAGCGCGGCCATCGGCCGCGGCACGAGCACGGCGACCGCGTATAGCCCGACGAGCATCACCAGCGCGATGCCGACGCGCGAAGCGACGAGCACCGCTCGTCGCTTCGATGAGACGGCGAGGTCGTGCGCGCGGCGCGTCCACCACCACCACGCCGCCCATCCCACCACGAGCGTCACGACGAGCGCGACGTGCTGGCGCACGCTCAGCAGTGTGATCGTGTCGAGGATGGCCGAGAGCGGCGCGATGAGGAGGTAGCCCGCGGAGCGATCGAGCGTCACTTCGGACAGCGAGCCGCCGGTTGCCGCGTCACGGATGGGGTCGATCGCCCATGCGGCGCTGAGCGCGAGGAGCGCGATGATGGCCAGCGCCAGCCAGGGCAGCCCGCGCATCCGGGCGTGCAGGACGTGCAGATCCCTCGACTTCGCTCGGGATGACTGATTGGATCCAGCGTCGTCGCGGGGCACCGGGCTAGTCTTCGTGGAATGAAGTTCGCGGCTCGGGTCATCGCCGCGCCGCATAATAGCCGCTCGACGGCGCCGCCGTACACCCGTCGCGCTCCCTTCACGCTCCATCATGGCCAACCATCTCGCCGGCGAGACCAGCCCGTACCTGCTCCAGCACGCGCACAACCCCGTGGACTGGTGGCCGTGGGGGCCGGAGGCGCTGGAGCGGGCGCGTTCCGAACGCAAGCCGATCCTGCTCAGCATCGGCTATGCGGCGTGCCACTGGTGTCACGTCATGGAGCGCGAGTCGTTCGAGAACGAGGCGACCGCGGCGCAGATGAACGAGCAGTTCGTCTGCATCAAGGTCGACCGCGAGGAGCGTCCCGACCTGGACGCGATCTACATGCAGGCGACGCAGGCGATGACGGGGCACGGCGGCTGGCCGATGACCGTGTTCCTCACGCCAGAAGGCGAGCCGTTCTACTCCGGCACATACTTCCCCCCCGACGACCGGCATGGGATGCCGAGCTTCCGACGCGTGCTCGCCGGCGTGGCCGACGCGTGGCAGAACCGGCAGGAGAACGTCGCGCGCACCACGGCGTCGATGCGCGAGCTGTACTCGGCGAGCACGGAGCGCACGCGCGTGTCGGGCGCGCTCGACGAGGATCTGCTGACGCGCGCGATCGCCGCGCTACGCATGCAGTTCGAGCCGCGGTTCGGCGGCTTCGGCGGCGCACCGAAGTTCCCACCGACGTTGACCCTCGACTTCGCGCTGCGCTCGTGGGCGCGCTCGGGAAACGCCGACGTGCTGCACATGGTGACGCACACGTTCCGCCGCATGGCGCGCGGAGGGATCTACGACCAGGTGGGAGGCGGCTTCGCGCGCTACAGCGTCGACGCGTACTGGCTCGTGCCGCACTTCGAGAAGATGCTGTACGACAACGCGCTGCTCGTGCGGGTCGGTGCCGCGCTCTGGCAGGCGACGCGCGACGACGAGACACGGCGCGTCACCGAGGAGACGCTCGGCTGGCTCACGCGCGAGATGACGTCGCGCGAGGGCGGGTTCTACTCGTCGCTCGACGCGGACAGCGAGGGGCACGAGGGACGCTACTACGTCTGGGACGCGGGCGAGCTGGACGCGCTGCTCGGCGAGGACGCGTCGCTCCTGAAGACGTACTGGGGCGTCACGACCGAGGGAAACTTCGAGGGGCGGAACATCCTCTTCGTGCCCCACGACCCCGAGGCGGTGGCACGCGCGCAGGGGGTGACGGTGCCGGAGCTGCGCACGGCGGTCGAACGCGCGCGGCGCATCCTGTACGAGGCGCGCGAGCGGCGCGTGCGTCCGGGACTCGACGACAAGATCCTCGCGAGCTGGAACGGACTGATGCTCCGCGGCGTGGCCGAAGCGGCGCGCGCGTTCGGCGACGCGGAGCTGCGCGCGCTGGCGGTGCGCAACGGCGAGTTCCTCTTTCGCGAGCTGGTGCGCGGCGACCGCGTGCTGCGCAGCTACAAGGGGGGCACGGCGAAGATCGACGGGTTTCTCGAGGACTACGCCGCAGTCGCGCTGGGCGCGCTGGCCGTCTACGAGCTGACATTCGACCGGAAGTGGCTGGAGCGCGCACGCCGGCTCGCCGACGAGATCCTCGCGCGGTTCTGGGACGAGGACGCGCGGGCGCTGTTCGACACCGCGGCCGACGCCGAATCGCTCGTGACGCGCCCGCGCGACGTGACGGACAACGCGACGCCAAGCGGAACGTCGCAGGCGATCGAGCTGCTGCTGAAGCTCGGCGATGTGTTCGCGACCGGGCCGTACGTCGATCGCGCGCGCTATCTCCTCGAGACGATCGCCGAGCCGATGGCGCGATACCCGAACGCGTTCGGCCACGCGCTTGGCGCGGCGGACCTCGCCGTGCGCGGCGCGATCGAGGTCGCGATCACGGGCGATCCGGGCGACGCGCGGTTCCAGGCGCTCGCGGCGGCGGCGGCGGAGCGGTACCTGCCGTCGCTCGTGCTGGCGGGGGGCGTCGGCCCGGCGACCGCTGGAATCGCGCTGCTCGAGGGGCGCGGGGCCGCGGTGCCGACGGCGTACGTGTGCCGCGCCTATGCGTGCGATACGCCGACGAGCGACGTCGCGGTGCTCGGCGAGCAGCTCGACGCGATCACTCACAGCGGCGCTCAGTTGGTGGAGTGATCCTCGGGTGAGAGCAGGCTGGCGTTCCGCACCACGGTCTGGAGCTCGCGCTGATCGCATCGCACGATGCCGTTCGCGTCGAGGACGTAGTAGCTCGGCGTGCCGGTGGTGTGGAGGGTGCGGCGGGCTGATCGGATCGGACCAATGCGAGCGACACGCGGACGAATCCTCGAGCAATGACACCCACCTAATGCATCGACGCGCCGGATACTTACAGGTGCGGGGCGGAACCGCCTACAGCGTCAGCTCCCACGTCTCCGCCGTGAGCGGCTTGCCGAAGGTGTCGTGGATCTCCTCGCGTACCAGGACGTAGCCCGCGTCGGCGTAGATCTGCCGCGCCGCCGTCAGCACGCTGTTCGTCCACAGCGAGATCGTGTGGTAGCCCGCCTCGCGCGCGTAGCGCGTACACTCGTCGACGAGCCGCTTGCCGATACCGAGCCCGCGCGCCGAGGGGAGCACGAGGAGCATCCGCAGCTTGGCGACGCCGGGCCGCGTCGGATCCCTGGCGACGAACACGGAGCCGACGTTCTGGCCATTCCGCTCGGCGATCCAGCAGCGCTCGAGCGCGGGATCGAACTGGTCGACGTAGTCGGCGACGACGCGGGCGACGAGCGAGAGGAAGCGCGGTCCCCAGCCGTACTCGCGAGCGTAGACCTCGCCGTGGCTCTGGATGATCCAGCCGTAGTCCGCGGCACTCGGCGGCCGGAGGATGTACGCTGGTGCGGCGCGCGACGTGTGAGAGTCAGGCGCGTCGAGCAGATCGCCAACGGTGTGGATCGCATCGATGAGCCGCCGCTGCCCGGCTTCGTCGAGCGTGGCGAGCAGCTGCTGGACGAGCGCGTCAGCGTCGCGATCGAGCTTGCGGAAGGCGGCGCGGCCGGCGGCGGTGAGCGCAATGTGGCTCTCGCGGCCGTCGTGGGGGGAGCGGGTCCGCCTGACGAGACGCCGCCGCTGCAGCCGCTGAAGCAATCGGCTGACGTACCCCGCGTCGAGCCCGAGCTCGTTCACCAGCGTCGAGGCGGTGGGCGAGTCACGATGCGCGAGCTCGAACAGCACGCGCCCTTCGGTGAGCGAGAAAGGACTGTGCAGATAGCCGCCCTCGTCGAGGGCGCCGACGAGGCGGGTGTAGAACCGGTTGAACCGCCGTACCGCGGCGACGTGGGTGGCGTTCGTGCGAGGTGGCATGGCCCTGGCGAGCAGGTGGCTCTCGTTGTCAGGATCATGCAAATGGTTGCTTTTGTCAACTAGTTACTCGCGGGTCCGAAACGGAGAACGGCCTCGGGACGTATTTGCCTCCCGAGGCCGTTGCGAACCCCCGAACCCTCCGCCTACTACGGCCGCGCCGCCGCCGTCCAGTGCCGCGCCGTCTTCCACCGCGACGGCACGAACAGCGCATCGTCGAGCGGGACGTCGACGCGGATGTCGTCGTAGTCCTCGTAGAACACGAGCTTCCCTTCCGTCCAGATCTCGACGCGCGGCGCGATCCAGCCGCCGCCGCGGCGCTCGTAGCCCGTGAAGCGGATGTCCTGCATCTTCGACGTGTCGCGCGGCGTCGGCTCGAGCATGCGCACGAACACGAGGCGATCGGCGTCGATCCAGAACTGCTTGCGGTCGTAGTCGCCCTTCCGCGCTCCGACGACGATCATCGGCCGGCCCTGGAACGTCGTCTCGTTCACGCGTGTGAGGTCGAACCCCTCGCGGCGAAGACGCGCCGTCGTGTACGCGACCGGCGCCGCATAGACGTCGAAGCCGAGCAGGAGCAGCGGGTTGATCCCCGGGTCGCCCCGCAGCGCGCGACCGTTCTGCACGACGAACTGGCTGTCGCGCGCGTAGAGGACGCCGTTCCCCGCGCTCAGGGGATCGAAGTCGATCCGCAGCCGACCGGGGAGCTTCATCGCTTCCCACCACGTCTGCACGCTCCACTTGCCGTTCGGCAGGAGCCGCGACGTCCGCTGCTTGAAGGTGAGGGTCGAGTACCACTGGCCGGCGTAGCGGTCGCGCATCGCGTCGATCACGTCGGCACCGGTGCGAAAGCGCGGCGCGGGGGCGGCCGGCTGCGGTGCCTCGGGCGCCGGTGCCGCCACCGGCTCGGGCGCTCCCCTCCGGTGACACGCGGCGAGGAAAACGAGCGGAAGTGCCGCGGCGATGACGACGGCACGGGACGGATGAATTCGCATGACTCCAATCGTCGCTAGAAGTGCGCCGTTGCGCTCGTTGAACGGCTTGCTGGGGGAAGGTACGCACCGGACAGCCGATCCCGCTGTGAGCGGGCTCATCAATCTTGTGGCCGCCGGCCTGCCGCTAGTGCGTCCTACCCACCTGGTCTAAGCTTCGGCGATGAGCGATGCAGGCGCCCTCTCGTTCGTCCGCGGCATCTTTGCCGGAACGATCCACGACGAGCTGCTCTTCCCCTTTCCGTCGTCGCTCGAGGTGCGCGATCCCGACGAGGCGCGCACGGTGCGCCGGCTGCTCGCGTCGCTCGACCGGATGAGTCGCGGGCTGATCGATCCGGCGCGGTTCGACGAGGAGGAGACGATCCCCGAGGAGGTGATCCAGGCGCTGGCCGCCGAAGGATTCCTCGGGATCTCGATCCCACGCGAGTACGGCGGGCTCGGCCTCTCGCCGGCGGCGTACGCGCACGTGTTCGGCGCGGTCTCCAGCCTCGATCCCTCGATCGGCGTGCTCGTCGCCGTGCACGCGGGGCTCGGCGCGAAGGCCATCGTGCTTTATGGAACGACGGCGCAGAAGGAGCGCTATCTGCCGATGCTCGCGCGCGGCGAGACGCTCGGCGCGTACGCGCTCACCGAGCCCGAAACGGGGTCCGATGCACAGCACATCGTGACGCGCGCGCGGCTGAGCGACGATGGCACCGAGTGGATCATCGACGGCCGCAAGCACTGGATCGGCAACGGCCATCGCGCCGGCGTGATCACGACGTTCGCGCAGACGGAGGTGGAGAAGAACGGCAAAGTCGTCCTTCGTCCAACGGCGTTCATCATCCGACCCGACATGCCGGGATTTCGCGTCGTCGGCACGGTGCGGAAGATGGGCATCCGCGGCTCGACGCAGGCCGAGCTCGCGTACGAGGGGCTCCGCGTGCCGGCCGACCATCTCCTCGGCACGCTCGGCAAGGGGTTCACCATCGCGGTGAACGCGCTCAACGCCGGACGGATGTCGCTCGCTGCTGGGTGTACGACAGGTACGAAAAAGATCCTGGCGCAGATGAACGAGTTCACCGAGCAGCGCGTGCAGTTCGGTCGTCCGATCGCCGACTTCGAGATCACGCAGCGCAAGATCGCGCGCACGGCGACGGACGTGTACGCGTCGGACGCGATGCTCGGCGTGCTCACACAACTGGCCGAATCGCCCGGGGGCGAGTACGCGCTCGAAGCGGCGTGCTGCAAGGTGTTCGCGAGCGAGATGCTCTGGCGCGCCGCGGACGAGATGGTGCAGCTCGCAGGCGGGCGTGGGTTCGTGAAGCCGTGGCCGTACGAGCGGCTGCTCCGCGACTCGCGCATCAACCGGATCTTCGAGGGGACGAACGAGATCCTGCGGTTGTTCATCTCGCTCAATGGCATCGAGTATCCGGCGGATGAGCTGAAGGAGCTGGGTGCCGCGCTGCGCCAGCCGATGAAGAACCTCGGCCTGCTCTCGCGCACCGCGGCGTTCCGGATCCGCACGCGGCTCGGCGACAAGCCCGACCTCGAGGTCGCGCTGCACCCGCGGCTGCAGATGCATCAGGAGTACTTCGAGAAGCACGTCGCCGAGCTGAAGGATCGCGCCGAGCGCGTGATCCGCGCCTACCGGAAGGAAGTGGTCGACGCGCAGCAGGAGCTCGAGCGCCTGGCCGACATGGCGATCGAGCTGTTCGCGACGGCGTGCGTGCTCGCGCGCACGCAGCGGCTGCTCGACGAGCGGGGAGAGGACGGGTGCGAGCGCGAGCTCGCGCTGTGCGATCTGTTCGTCGTCGAGGCAGGGCGTCGGTTCCGAACGGCGCGACTCGCGATCCAGTCGCCGGAGGACGACAGGCGACGCACGATCGCGCGGCACGTGCGCGACGCCAGGGGGTACGGCGTGGAGGACACGCTGCTGCGTGGTGACGATGCCGTCGTGATCGAGCCGCCGGCCATCGGCGCGGAGGCCAACGCATGAACACGACGAAGCGCAGGATCTGGGACGTGTCGATGCCGGTGCGCCAGGGCGGGCTGGTGTACCCGGGAAATCCGCCGATCTCGATCACGCCGGTGCAGTCGATCGCGGCGGGGAACACGGCGAACGTGTCACGGATCGACCTCGGCTCGCACACCGGAACCCACGTCGACGCGCCGCTGCACTTCATGGACGGTGGCGCCGGCGTGGACGAGCTCCCGCTCGACGTGCTGATCGGGCCGGCGCGGCTGATCGCGTTCGGCGACGACGTGCTCGCGGTGGGCGAGGCCGAGCTGCGGCGGTACGATCTGAGCGGCGTGACCCGGCTCCTGCTCAAGACGCGCAACTCCGCGTGGCTCGCCAGCGGAACTTCCGAGTTCCATCCCGACTTCACGCACGTGGCACCCGACGCGGCGGAGTACTTGGTGTCGCTCGGCGTACGCCTCGTAGGCGTGGACTATCTCTCGGTCGAGCAGTTCCACTCGCCGCACCATCGAACGCACAAGACGCTGCTCTCGAATGCCGTGGTGATCGTGGAAGGACTCGTGCTCGCTGAACCGCCGCCCGGCGATTACGAGCTGTACTGTCTCCCGATGCTGCTCGCTGGCCTGGATGGTGCACCGGCGCGAGCGGTGCTGATCGAGCGCGCCGCGCGCGCTTTCGACGGTTGACGGTTTCTCAGTAGACGGCCGGCCTCGGGACGCAGGAGCCGCCCGAGGCCGGCCGTGAACCGTGCACCGACAAACCGTTCAACGGCCCTGTCGACTCACACTCTCTCCAAGTCGAACCCATGCAGCTCGCGATGATCGGCCTCGGCAAGATGGGCGGCAACATGGTCGAGCGGCTCATTCGCCATGGGCATTCGCCGGTAGCGTTCGATCGTGATCCCGCCGTGGTCTCGAAGTATCAGGGACTCGGTGCCGCGCCGGCGAAGGATCTCGCGGACGTGGTTCGACAGATGCCGTCGCCGCGAGTGATCTGGATCATGGTGCCGGCCGGCAAGCCGGTCGACTCCACGATCGACACGCTGCTGCCGCTGCTCGCGAAGGGTGACATCCTGATCGACGGCGGGAACTCCTTCTACAAGGACTCCATGGCGCGCGCCGAGCGGCTGGCGGCGCAGGGGATCAGGTTCATCGATTCGGGGACGAGCGGCGGGATCTGGGGGCTCGAGAACGGCTACTGTCTCATGGTCGGCGGCGAGCGCGAGGCCGTGGCGCATTGCGAGCCGATCTTCACCGCGCTCGCACAGGACGGCGGCTACGCGCACGTTGGGCCGTCAGGCGCGGGACACTACGTGAAGATGGTGCACAACGGGATC
>JBJMNN010000155.1:0-5073 GCA_045804245.1 Gemmatimonadaceae bacterium
GTAGCGTTCGTCGACGGTGCGTACGTGGGCACGAGCGGGCTCTCCACCGTTGCGAAAGGGAAGGGCGCTGTCACACCCGGGCTCGGGTTCCGCTACCGTTCGCCGCTCGGCGTGCTGCGCCTCGACTTCGGATTGCGGCCGGTAGGGCACGAGTCGCTGCCGGTGGTCGTAGCGATCCCCGACGCCTCCCGGAACGAGCAGGTGGTGCGCCTGGCGCGCGAGAAATCGTACTCGCCGGTGGAGGATCCGTCGCCGGACAGATGGCACGCGATCGCACGCCGCATCGTGGTGCACTTCGCGATGGGACAGGCGTTCTGATGGCGCAGCCGGTCCAACGATCGAACACACCGCCCGCGACACACACGACCATGCCACGGTCGCGGCGCGTCGTGCGCACGGTGCTCGCGACGGTGGTGCTTCCGATCCTGCTCGGACTCGCGATCGTGCTCGTGCTCGCGCTCACGCCGTGGGGGAACGAGCGCGTGCGCCGGATCGTCGTGTCGCAGGCGAACGGCCGACTTGATGGCGAGCTTGCAATTGGATCACTAGGAGGGAACTTGTTTTCGAGCGCGACGCTCACCGACGTGCGGCTGGCTGACAGCGCGCGGCGTCCGCTGTTCAGCGCGCGGCGCGTGCAGGTGCGATACGCCCTCGGTCCCGCGCTGCGCGGCCGCCTCGTGCTGCGCTCGCTCGTCGCCGACACGCCGGTGGTGCTGCTGGACAAGCGTCCAGGCGGGCGATGGAACTTCCAATCGCTGCTCCGCCCGAGCGGCCGGCCGCGCGACACGACGCAGCGGCGCGCGCCGCCCGAACTGGCCGACATCACGATCCATCATGGGCTCTTCCTGTACCGGCGTCCGTGGAGTCCCGACACGACGCTCACACCCGACAAGCGCGACTCGGCGATCGCGGCGGCGCTCGGCGGCAAGTCGCGCAGCCGAGTGGAGCGAGTGGCGGGCGGATTCCAGCGCGTGGTGCAGTACCGCGACATCGACGCGCGCGTTGCCGCGGTGCGTCTCGCGCACGACGGCCGGCCCACCGCGGTGGAGATCGCGGCGCTGTCGATGATCGGCGAGCCGTACCGCGAGCCGGCGATCGACGTGCGCTCACTGGTCGGGACGCTCTACGCGTCGAAGGATTCGCTGTGGTGGCGCGGCGCGCGGATGGCGCTGCCCGGGTCGCGCGTGAGCGGCGACGGCACGATCGGGTTCCGGCGGGTGGGCTTCTGGCTGGACCTGACGGGCGCGCCGATCTCGTTCTCCGATCTGCGGTGGGTGAACCCGCGCATGCCGGCATCGGGGGGCGGATCGCTGCGCTACGCGATGCGCATTCACGGCGACTCGACGTCGCTCACGATGACCGACGCGAACGTGCGGTACCGCGACGCGACGGTGACCGGGCGCGCGGCGGTGACGCGCATTCATCCCAGGGGCGAGACGACGCGGATCATCGTCAATGGAGCGGACCTCGCGGTGGCGCACCTGAGCACGGACATCATCCGTGAGCTCGCGCCGACGCTCGACGTGAAGGCCCGCGGCACACTCGACGGCTACGTGAAGGTCACGGGGCCGGCCGACGACATGCGGCTCGACGCCGATGTGCGCTTCGACGACGTGCGGGCGGGGCAGAGCCGCGTCGTGGCGCGCGGCGGCGTCGTGCTGGGCGCCGATCCTCGTGCGAAGGAGCTCGAAGTCGCGCTCCGCCCGCTGCGCCTGGCCTCGCTCTCGGGAACCGGGGTTCGACTGCCGCTGCGCGGCGTGCTGACAGGCACCGCCACGGTGAACGGCGCGCGCTCGAGCGGCTGGCGCGGCCGCGGCGATCTCGTGCTCGACGACCGCGGCGCGCGCTCGCGCGTGCTGGGCAGCGGACAGCGGAACGCCGTGACGAAACAGTTCCTGGCCGACGCGCGACTCGCGCCGCTCTCGCTCGCGACCGTGAACGGCTTTGCGCCCGCCGCGCGGCTGCGCGGCACGGTGACGGGCCGCGTGCGGGCCGAGGGCTCGACGCGCAACGTGCGATTCGCGACGACGCTGCGCTCGACGACGGCCGGCGGCGTGATCGACGCGCGCGGCAGAGTGGCGCTGGGTGGCTCGAGTCCTCGATACGATCTCGTCGCGGTGACCGACGCGCTCGACGCGAGCGCGTTCACGACGCGCGCGCCGAGCACGCGGCTCACGGGGACGATCGCGGCGCGCGGGCGGGGCCTCGCGCCGGCGACGGCGAATGCCGCGGTGCGAGTGGACCTCACCGGCTCGCGCTTCGACACACTCGCCGTCGACCGATTGAGCACGCGGCTGGTGGTGGCGAACGGTATCGCTCGAGTCGACACGCTGGCCCTGCGGGCGAGCGGCGCACGCGTGGACGCCGGCGGCTCGCTGGGACTCGTGGCGGGACGGGACGGGACGCTGCGGTTCAGCGCCGCGGTGGATTCGCTCGGCGTGCTGCGCCGATGGCTGGGCACGAGCGACACGGGAGTGGTCGCGGCGCCCGCGATGCGGAGGCGCGCGTTATTGGCGGCGGCCCGCGCGGACTCGGTGCGCCGCGCGGATGCCGTGCGTATCGAGCGGCTCGCGCTCGGGCTTCCCGAGGGAGTGGCGCTCGCGCTCGACACGCTGCCGTCGCTGCGGCGGGACTCGCTCGCAGGATCGCTCGCCGCGTCAGGGTCGCTCGCCGGCAACCTGAAGCGGCTCGGCGCGAACGCGCGCGTGACAGGTACGGGGTTGGTCGCGCGCGGCACCGTCGTGCGATCGCTGAATGCCGACGTCGCCGGCACGGTACGCGGCGACGGTGGTGCGTCGCTGCGATTCAGGGTGCGAGCCGACAGCGTGGAGACCAGCGGGCGGGCATTCGAGCGGATCGACGCCGACGGACGCTGGAACGACGACACGCTGTCCGGCGACGTGCGCGTGCGCCAGGACTCGCTCGTGTCGTACGCCGCGCTCGGCGCGTATGCGCGGTCGGACAGCGCCACGACGATGGTGCGACTCGACTCGCTGCGTGCAACGTTCGACACGCTGGTGTGGCGCCTCGCGCATTCGGGTATGGTTCGACTGGAGCACGGATTGGTCGCGATCGACTCGATCGACATGCGGAGCTCCACGGGCGGGCGGTTGTTCGCGTCGGGACGCGTGCCGAGGGAAGGCCGTGTGAGTCTGGAGGTGGCGGCGGAGGGCGTGCGCATCGCCACCATACTGCGCGCGCTCCAGCGCGACGCCGACGGCGACGGGGAGCTTGGCGTGGCGGCGTCCGTCTCGGGGACGCGGGCGCGGCCGGAGGTGGACGGGCGCGTGACGCTGCGCGACGCGCGCTGGCAGGGAACGCGCGCGCCCGATGCGAACGTCGCGCTCGACTATCGAGACCGGCGCGCGGAGCTTCGAGCGGTGGCGAACGACAGCGCCGGACGGCGCGTGCTGTCCGGCACCGCGTCGCTGCCGTATGAGCTCGCGCTCGAGACGGTCGACGGATCGCGCCGGCTGGACGGGCCGATCAGGGCGGACGTCGTGCTGGACAGCCTGTCGCTCGGCGCGCTCCCACTGCGCACGCGGAGCCTGGCGGACGTGCGCGGCCGATTGGGCGCCGATCTGCACGTGCGTGGTACGTGGCGCGAGCCGGCGTATCGGGGCGAGGCGGGACTGCGTGGCGGCGGCCTGACACTGCTGACCACCGGAATGAAGGTCGACCGGGCCGTGGCCGACGTATCGCTCAAGGGTGACACGCTGCGGCTCGACTCGCTCGTGGCGCGCGCCGGCGGACCGATGCGCGCCTCCGGCATCGTCGATCTGACGGACTCCTCGCGGCCGTTCGTGCGTGCGACGGCATCGGGTCAGGAGCTGCGCCTGATGGACCAGCGGCGCGGCGCGGTGGATGCGAACGGAGAGATCACAGCGGTCGGGCCACTGAGCGAAGTGCGCGTGACCGGGCGGGGCGAGATGCTGCGCGGCTTCCTCGCGTTGAAGTCGTTCCGCAAGGATCTGCTGCGCGTGAAATCGCCGGGCGATCTGTCGTTCGTGACCGTGTTCGACACGACCGCACGGCCGAACGACAGCGCTCGCGTCGCGATGGCACGACGGGAGCCGCGCAGATTCGCCATCGTCGCCGACCTCGTGCTGATGATCGACCGCGGGAACTACTACCGGAACCGGCCGGACGCGAACACCGAGTTCTACACAGAGGGCGGCGAGGTCGTCGCCGCGCACCTCGATCAGCGGAGCGACGATCGGTGGGCCGTCGGCTTCGTGCGGATCCCCGGCGGCGTTGCGTTCTTCCGTACGCAGCCCTTCGTGCCGGCGCGCGGCAGTCTGACGTTCACGCCACACACCAATGCGCAGCACATGGTGCAACAGGTCGGCGAGCGGCTGATCTGGGAGCCCGGGCGTGGCTGGTTCCCGCTGCAGCTCTTCACCGGCGGCACATCGAAGGTGCCGGCGATCGGGCTCGAGAGCGGCGCGATCTTCCCGATCCGCGGCCGCGAGCTGAATGGCTACCTCACGCAGGGGCGCACGTCGACGTCGTTGCTCCAGCAGTCGGGCTCCTCGCTCTCGGGAAGCGCGTCGTGGAGCGGGCAGCTCTCGGGCGAAGTGGGTGCGCTCGCGCGACGCCAGCAGGGCGCGACGGCGCTCGGCGTCATGGTGCACGACATCGGCACCGGCGCCACCAAGGAGTGGACATTCGACGCGTTCAGCATGTCACCCGCCGACGTGCCGACGGAGCTGGTGTTCGGCAAGACCGGTGGTGTGCGCGGCGCGCTCGTGGAGGGCGGTCGGTATTTCACGACCGAGCGCTACATCGCCGGACAGTTCCGGCTGACGACGGGAATCCCCGGCTTCCGGATCTCGCAGCGATTCGGCACCACGTACCGGCTCGACGCGGGCCTCGAGCCGCGCTTCCTGTTCCGCGCACCCGAGGAGTTGGGCATCACACATCCGACGATCCGCACCGGCGTGTTCGGCGCGTTTCTGACGCGGATGTGGGATTACTAGGGCGCGGGCGCGCGAAGCGCGCCGTATATCGGTTAACGGTTTTCGGTAGACGGCCGACCTCGGGACGCAGGAGTTGCCCGAGGTCGGCCGTGAA
>JBJMNN010000156.1:0-23333 GCA_045804245.1 Gemmatimonadaceae bacterium
AGGTGCGCAGAGGCGCAGAGCACTGCACTCGGCATCGAGACTCCTGCTCGACGCAGCGCTCCTCTCCACCCACGCCTGCAAAGTCTTTGACGGTCCGGGGCCGAGATCTCTCCGCCAGCGATCCGGCCCTTTCCATGCCGATCCGTGGCCATCCGTGGCCGTTCCCGGTTCGATCGCCACGAGTGGTCTGCATGGCGGCTCGAAGTGATCCGGCAGCTTCCGTCAGATCGCTTTTGAAGATCCACGGTCGTCGTTCGAACAGAACACTCAGCCCGCGGTGGCGCTTTCTGCTGGGAGCTCGCGTGCCGGCGGGGTGCTCGTCGTGCCGGGGTCGAGTCGTTCCAGCCGATCGAGGCGCTCGACGTCGATCGCGAGCACCTCTTCCGCCGAGCTGGCGAAGATGCTCGCGAACTTCGCGTCCCAGCGGATCTCGTCCCACCAGTACGACGCGCGCGCCGTCACACGGGTGGAGAAGGTTTCCTCGTGTGCGTTGACGAGCACGAGGAGCTCGGCCTGCGCGTCGCGGAGTGCGTCGGGGGTCATGCCCCTGAGCGGGCTGTTCTCGGTGATCGGGTGGACGACCGTCCAGTGCAGGGTGAACAGATCCACCGAAGACCGCTCGAGTGACAGCGGGTAGAAGTTGCGCTCACGCTTGCCGTCGGCCTGCTCGAACAGCGTGATGCTCACGCGCACCTGCACGTCGCTCAGCTCGCCCGGCTGGACGTTGACGATGCGGAACATCAGTCCGCGTCCCCCTTCGTATGGCGCGACGACGGCGGATTCGCTGAACCGGAGTCGCATGCGCGGACGGGTAAGCCGCGCGATGAGCAGGCCGGCGGTGGCGACGAGCACGAAGGGCCCGAAGAACGACTCCAGCACCATGAGCCAGTGCGCCGTCGCGCCGACGACGTACAGCGGTGCGGTCCCGGTCGTGGTGAAGACGCCGACGCTGAAGCTCAGGGCGCGCAGGAATGGATCGTTGACCCCGATCCCGTCGCCGCCGCGCAGGACGCCGTCGCCGAGGGCGAGATAGGCGAGGGCGAAGAAGCCGTTCAGAAGGAGCAGGGCGCCAAGCCCCCACGCGACGAAGACGGGGAGGGGCGCGGCGAGCGCGCGGAGGTAGAAGCGCTCGATCCGTTGGGCACCCAGTCCGTACTTCCGGCTGGTCGGCTCGCCGTCGTGCGTGAGGAATCGTCCGCGGACCTGCTGCGCCACGACGCGGCCGAAGCCGAGGTCGGTGTAGCTGCGGGTGGACGCGCGAGACAGGTAAAGGGGGCCGTCGCGGTCGTCGATGGAGGGCTGGGTCACTGGGGGATGATCAGTGGGGCGGGGGCGGGGCGCAAGCGGTGAGCGGGTGAGTTGGACGTCACCGATTCACTACTCTCCCGCCCGGTGCACGAGCTCGTCTGACGGATCGGGCTCCAGACGCCTTGCGCACGGCGCGTTCGCGGGCCATTTGCTCGGGTGCGACGGACGGAATCGTCGGTCTCCTCTTCTTCACACCACGCATAGTGATGCGCACTCGTTCTCGTCTGGCCGGTCGTTCACTCGGCGCTCTGCTGGTCTTCCACGTCATCTCGGGTTGCGCGAGCGGTGGTACCGGCGCGAGCGGCGCGGGCTCCACGGTGAGACCGAGTGAGGCCATCCAGACGTCGGCTGGTCTGGTGCGCGGGACCGCGGGCTCCCGGCCCGGTGTTCGCGCCTATCTCGGCATCCCGTACGCGGCTCCCCCGGTCGGTGAGTTCCGCTGGCGTGCGCCCGTCCCGCTCGAAGGGTGGACCAACGTGCGGTCGGCGGAGAGGTTCGCGCCGTCGTGCATGCAGGGACCGAACACGCCATTCGGTCCGTGGACTGCGGAGTTCCTCCTGCTCGGCCCCGTAAGCGAGGACTGTCTCTACCTCAACGTGTGGACGGCCGCCCGGTCCAACGAGCGCCGGCCGGTGCTCGTCTACGTGTACGGCGGCGGATTCTCGAGTGGCTCGGGCGACGTCCCGGTGTACGACGGCGCGGCGCTGGCCGAGAAGGGGCTCGTCGTCGTGAACATGAACTACCGCGTCGGCGCGCTCGGCTTCCTCGCGTATCCCGAGCTGACGGCGGAGAGTGGCGTGTCGGGGAACTATGGCCTGCTCGATCAGGTCGCCGCGCTGGAGTGGGTGCGCGAGAACATCGGTCGATTCGGTGGCGATCCCAGTCGCGTGATGGTGGCCGGCCAGTCGGCGGGGGCGATGTCCGTGTATCTGCTCACGGCGTCGCCGATGGCGAAGGCGCTCTTCCAGCGCGCCGCGATCGAGAGTGGACCGGGCGGCCTGGCGGCGATGGGCGTGGCGAGCGGACGCAGCGTCGTCCGCGCGCGTGCCGACGCGGAGCGGGACGGATTACGCTACGCCGGCACGCTCGGCGCGAAGAATCTCGCCGAGCTGCGCAGGCTGCCCGCGTCGAGGTTCGTGAGCCGCGCGGCTCCCGGCGACACGAGCCTCCGCGCAAGGATCCGCTTCGGGCCCGTGATCGACGGTCGCTTCCTCGTCGAGAATCCGGCCGAGACATTCGCCGCCGGCCGGCAGAACGACGTGCCGACGATCACGGGGCTCAATGCCGACGAAGGCAGCGCTTCGCCGACGTACGGGCGCGCCACGGCAGCGCAGTTCAGGGACACGATGTCCGCGCGCTACGGCGAGCGCGCAGCGCGGATCCTCGCGACCTATCCGGCGGCGACGGACGAGGAAGCGCGCCGGTCGCAGATCGAGAGCGGACGCGACGCGGGCGTCGCGGGGGTGCAGCAGCTGTTGATCGAACGCGCGAAGTCCTCGCGCACGCCGGCGTATGGCTACTACTTCGACCACGCGATCCCGTGGCCGGACAAGCCGCAGTTCGGCGCGTTCCACACGTCGGAGGTACCGTACGTGTTCGGCACGCTCGACAAGCTGAGGCGACCGTGGACGGAGACTGACCGGCGACTGTCGGCGACGATGATGTCCTACTGGACGAACTTCGCCACGACGGGCGATCCGAATGGACCCTTGGTGCCGACGTGGCCGGCGTTCTCGGCGGAGCGCCCAACTTTGCTGCGCATCGGCGACCGCATCGAGCCGATGGAGCCGATGCCGCCCCAGCGGCTCGAGCTGTTCACGCGTTGACCGTACAGGCCCGTCCCGAGGCACTCTCTTTCACCGAGCTTGCGATGAACGCACGACGTGTCGCGGTTTCGCTCATTCTCCTGATCACGCTCGCGCACCGCGCAGCAGCGCAGAGCGCGGCCATGTCGATCGCACCCGCGCGGAGCGCGAGCGCGTCGACCGCATCCGCGCCGGCCGGGGCAACGCGGAGCGCACCGGCACTTTCGCGCAGTACGCCCGAAGCGCAGGGGATCTCGTCCGCCGCGATCCTGTCGTTCGTTCAGGCGGCGGACAGCGGCATCGATGGAATGAACAGCTTCATGCTCGTGCGACACGGCCAGGTCGTCGCCGAAGGATGGTGGGGACCGTACGATGCGCGCACGCCGCACGTGCTGTATTCGCTGAGCAAGAGCTTCACCTCCACGGCGGTCGGACTGGCGGTCGCGGAGGGCAAGCTCAGTCTCGACGACGAGGTGCTGAAGTTCTTCCCCGACGAGGCACCGGCGCAGCCGTCGGTCAATCTGCGCGCGATGCGTGTGCGCGATCTGCTGCGCATGAACACCGGGCACGTCACCGAACCGCAGCTGTTCGGTCAGGTCGACTCGTCGATGCGCAGCGCGACCTGGGTGAAGCGGTTCTTCGCGCACCCGGTCACGTTCAAGCCGGGTACGCACTTCCTGTACAACAGCCCGGCGACGTACATGCTGTCGGCGATCGTGCAGAAGGTCACCGGGCAGACGGTGCTCGACTATCTGCAGCCGCGGCTGCTCGAGCCGCTCGGCGTCGAGCGTCCGACGTGGGTGCAGAGTCCCGAAGGGATAAACGCGGGCGCGTATGGGCTCAGCGTTCGCACGGAGGACATCGCCAAGGTCGGCCAGCTCTACCTGCAGAAGGGGCAGTGGAACGGTAAGCAGCTGATCCCCGCCGCGTGGGTGGAGGAGGCGACGGCGCGGCAGACGTCGAACGGCTCGAGCCCGCGCAGCGACTGGGATCAGGGCTACGGGTATCAGTTCTGGCAGTCGCGGCACGGCTACCGCGGGGACGGCGCGTTCGGCCAGTACATGCTGATCCTGCCGAAGTACGACGCGGTGGTCGCGATCACGAGCGGCGTGCGCGACATGCAGTCGGTGATGAACCTCGTGTGGGACAAGCTGCTCCCCGAGATGCAGTCCGGTCCCGTGCCCGAGGATGCCGCGGCACAGCGCGCGCTCACGACGACGCTCGCCGGCCTGACGATGCACACTCCGGCCGGCAAGCCGACCTCGCCGCTGGCGCGGGCGATCAACGGGAAGTGGTACGAGCTGGCCGAGAACCCGCGCGGGCTGCGCGCCGTGTCGCTCGACCTGAGGTCGAAGACGCCGGCGCTGCTCGTGCGCACGGGGACGATGGAGATCCGTACGCCACTCGGCCTGGGGACGTGGGGACGCACCGCGCCGGGCTTCGCGAACGGGATCGAGGGGATGTTGAGCGTGCCGGAACGGCTGCAGGTGGCGGCGAGTGGCGCGTGGACGGCGGACAGCGTGTTCCGCGTGAAGCTGGTCGCGCCGGAGACGCCGTTCTCCTCGACGCTCGACTTTCATTTCGATGGGAACCGGCTCGCGCTGGATGGGGAGCAGAACGTGAGCTTCGGGGCGACGAAGATGGCGCGGTTGGAGGGGAGGCTCACGCCATGATCGGGTTCCATTTCCCGCACGTCATCTCCGCCGCAGCGATCCTCTCGATTACGCTTCCGTCGCCAGAGCACGCGCAGAGCGCATCGCGCAGAGCGCAGTCCGCAATCAGGACGCGCAGCGCGCCCGTGATCGAGCAGGGCAGGTTCCGCTTCCGCGACCTCGATCGCAATGGGAAGGTCGATCCGTACGAGGACTGGCGGCTGACGCCCGCGGCACGGGCGCGGGACCTCGTGGCGCGGATGACGCTCGAGGAGAAGGCTGGAGCGATGATGCACGGCACCGCGCGCAGCGGCGGTCCGATGGGCGGCGCGGGAGTCGGCACGGGCTACGATACCGCGGCGAACCGGAGGCTGATCGCCGACGTGAAGGTGAACAGTATGATCACGCGGCTCGGCGGCGCGCCGGCGATGCTGGCCGCGCAGAGCAACGTGCTGCAGGAGATCGCCGAGCAAACGCGGCTCGGCATCCCCGTCACGATCAGCACCGATCCGCGCCACCACTTCCAGTACGTCATCGGCGCGAGCGTCACGGCGGGACGGTTCTCGCAGTGGCCGGAGCCGCTCGGCTTCGCCGCGATCGGTGACGAGGCGCTGATGCGCCGGTTCGGCGACATCGCGCGGCGCGAGTACCGCGCCGTCGGAATGCAGATGGCACTGTCGCCGCAGGCCGATCTCGCGACCGAGCCGCGGTGGAGCCGCATCAACGGCACGTTCGGCGAGGACGCCGATCTCGCGGGACGCATGGTGCGCGCGTACGTGGAAGGGTTCCAGCACGGAAGCAAAGGCGTCGACACGGATGGCGTGCTCACCGTGGTGAAGCACTGGGTCGGCTACGGCGCGGCGAAGGAAGGGCTCGACTCGCATAACCGCTACGGGCGGTTCGCGTCGTACTCGGGCGCGACGCTGGACTATCACGTGAACCCGTTCCTCGGCGCGTTCGCGGCGCACGTCGGCGGCGTGATGCCGACGTACTCCATCCTCGAGGGCGCGACGTGGCGCGGCCGGCCGCTCGAGCAGGTCGGCGCCGGCTACAACCGACAGCTCCTCACCGAGATGCTGCGCGGCCAGTACGGCTTTCGCGGGATGATCGTCACCGACTGGGCGGTCACGAACGACTGCAACGAGAAGTGCCGCAGCGGCGCGCCGGCGGGTGAGCGGCCGTCGTTCGCCGACGTCGGCATGCCGTGGGGCGTGGAAGACCTGCCGAAGCGCGGGCGGTTCGTGAAGGCGGTGAAGGCCGGCGTCGATCAGTTCGGCGGCACCGAGGACGCGGCGATGCTCGTCGAGGCGGTGCGCGCCGGCGAGCTCACCGAGTCGCGGCTCGACGAGTCGGTGCGGCGGATCATGGAGCAGAAGTTCGCCCTCGGCCTGTTCGAGCGTCCATTCGTCGACGCCGACACGGCGTCCGCGACGGTGGGCACGGACGCGTTCCGCGCCGCGGGGCTCGACGCGCAGAAGCGTTCGCTCGTGCTGCTCGAGAACGACGGCGCGCTGCTCCCGCTCAAGGCCACGGGCGCGAATGGTGCGCTGCGCGTCTACGCGGTGGGGATCGACACTGGCGCGGTGCGGCGCGTGGGGTGGACGGTCGCGACCGATCCGTCGCAGGCGGACGTCGCGATCGTGCGGCTCGAGGCGCCGTACGAGACGCTCCATCCCGGCTACGTGTTCGGCGCGATGCAGCACGAGGGAAACCTCGGGTTCCGCGAAGGAACGAAGAGCTACGACGAAGCGATGCGCCTGAGCGCGCTGCTACCGACGGTCGTGACCGTGTACCTCGACCGGCCAGCGATCCTCACGCCGCTCAAGGGAAAGGCACGTGCGATCCTGGCGAACTTCGGCGTGAGCGACGAAGCGCTGCTCGACGTGCTCGCCGGCCGCGCGAAGCCGCAGGGGAAGCTGCCGTTCGATCTACCTGCGTCGATGGACGCCGTCGCCGCGCAGAAGCCGGACCTGCCACACGACCTTCCGCACCCGCTCTACTCGTTTGGATTCGGCAGGAGCTACCGATGAGTGATCTGTTCCCCGACACCCCAGAGAACCGATGAGAACCCGCTTCACCATCGCGCTGCTCGCGGCGACGCCATTCACGGCATCGCTGGCGCAGGCGCCGGCGGCGAGCGCGCCGCGCGCGCAGACCGTCAACGGGACCGTCGTCGGCGTCACGCTGCCGAGCGGCGTGAAGGCCTTTCGCGGCGTCCCGTTCGCCGCACCGCCGGTGCGCGAGAATCGGTGGCGTCCGCCGCAGCCCGTGAAGAGCTGGACGGGAGCGCGCATGGCCGATCGCTTCGCCGACCAGTGCATGCAGGCGCGCGTGTTCGGCGACATGATGTTCCGGAACTCCGGCGTGAGCGAAGACTGCCTCTACCTCAACGTCTGGATGCCGGCGAACGCGCGTGCCGGCGCGGTGCTACCGGTACTCGTGTACTACTACGGCGGCGGCTTCGTCGCCGGCGACGGCTCCGAGCCGCGGTACGACGGCGAGAGCATGGCGAAGCGGGGCATCGTCGTCGTGACGACGAGCTACCGGCTCGGTGTGTTCGGCTTCTTCTCGCATCCCGAGCTCACGGCGGAGTCGGCGCATCACGCGTCGGGCAACTACTCGCTCATGGACCAGGGTGCGGCGCTCCAGTGGGTGCGCGACAACATCGTCCGGTTCGGCGGCGACCCGAAGCGCGTGACGATCGCCGGCGAGTCGGCGGGCTCGTTCGCCGTGAGCGCACAGATGGCGTCGCCGATCGCGCGCGATCTCATCGCCGGCGCGATCGGTGAGAGCGGCGCGCTGTTCCCGGCGACGAACCGGACTCCTACACGCGACTCGACGGAGAAGCTCGGCGTGAGCTTCGCGCAGAAGGCCGGCGCGCCGAACCTCACGGCGCTGCGCGCGCTCTCGGCAACGGAGCTGCTCGAGCTATCCGGCCGACAGGGGATGCCGCGCTTCGGCGTCAACGTCGACGGGTATTTCTTCCCCGATTCTCCGGCGAACATCTTCCTCTCAGGCAAGCAGGCGAAGGTGCCCCTGCTCGCCGGATGGAACAGCGAGGAGAGCAACGCACGAGGGCTGCTGCAGGAGACGCCGAACGCCGAGAACGTGAAGACGGTGCTCGCGCGGCTCTTCCCGAACCGCGCCGACGAAGCGGCGAAGGTATTTCCCGCGAGCACACCGGAGGAAGCGCTGCAATCGATGACCGATCTCGCGAGCGACCGGTTCATCGCCTTCTCGACCTGGAAGTGGCTCGACGTGCACGCGAAGACGAGCGGCAAGCCCGTGTATCGCTATCTCTATGCGCGTCCGCGCCCGCCGACGGTCGAAGCGGGAGTGACGCCGAACCTCGCGGGCGGCGTCACGCGCGGCGGCAACGCGCCCCCTCCGCCGCCCGCGCGCGGTGCCGTGCACTCGGCGGAGATCGAGTATGCCATGGGCAACCTGGAGACGAACAAGGTCTTCAAGTGGACCGACGACGACCGGAAGGTCTCCCGGACGATGCAGGGCTACTTCGAGAACTTCATCAAGACGGGGAACCCGAATGGGCCGGGCCTCCCGAACTGGCCCATCGGCACGGTGGACGCGAGCGGCAACGTGCAGCGTGTTCGCATCGACGTCGAGACGAAGGCGGAGGCGGAGCCGCGCGCGCGGTATCTATTCGAGGATCAGGTCTACTCGGCGGCGCAACCGTGAGGTACGTCGCACGGTCCGGATGACGACGGGGCGCTCGCGAGGGCGCCCCCGTTCGTCATCCCGTCGTGACCGCCGAGGTCACATCACCATTCTGGCCGGCTCGAACCCCTGGCAGCCGCTGATCGGCGTGACGACGAGATGCAGCTGCGCGTGCTTCGGGTGCCCGCACTCGTCCACGAACGTCTCCGGCGCTTCGTGGGTCGCGCGGATCTGCACGAGCTTCTGCTCGAACGGATGCGACTCTCCGAAGTGGGTGCACAGTCCGCACTGACCGTCGTCGACGTGTTGCATGTCGTTCCTCCCGTAGAGACCGGTGTGATCAACGAGAGGACATGATGCAAGACGCGGGCACGTCGGTCGGCAGCGCAGACGCACGGCTCTTGCTCGTGCCGTGGTCCGGCCCGCCACCTCACACTACGGAACGCGCACCATGATCTCCGGCGCCCATCTGCATCTCCTCGTCAACTCCTCGCAGCCCTCGCCGCCGGCGCAGCCCTGAGGATGCAGCGGTGACGTCCGCAGCCACGGCCCAGCCCGAGCCGCTGACGCACGGGCGCGTTCTCGTCGTCTTCAGCGGCCTGCTGCTGGCGATGCTGCTCGCCGCGCTCGATCAGACGATCGTCGCGACGGCGCTTCCGACGATCGTCGGTGAGCTGGGCGGACTGGAGCGGCTGTCGTGGGTCGTGACGTCGTATCTGCTCGCGCAGACCGTGGTCACGCCACTGTACGGCAAGATCGGCGACTTGTATGGACGAAAGGGCGTGCTGCAGGGCGCCGTCGTGCTCTTCCTCATCGGCTCCGTGCTCTGCGGACTCAGCCGCTCGATGATGGAGCTCATCGCCTTCCGCGTCGTGCAGGGGCTGGGCGGCGGCGGATTGATGGTCACCGCGATGGCCGTCGTCGGCGACATCATCCCGCCGCGCGATCGCGGACGGTATCAGGGGATCTTCGGCGCGGTGTTCGGCGTGGCGAGCGTGGCGGGCCCGCTCATCGGCGGCTACTTCACCACGCACCTGTCCTGGCGGTGGATCTTCTACATCAACCTGCCGCTCGGCATCCTCGCGCTCGTCGTGATCGCAGCGACGCTCCCGGGCCGCAGCGAGCGGACGCGCCACCGCATCGACTGGACGGGCGCGGCGCTCCTCGCGGCGACGCTCAGTGCGATCATCCTCGTGACGGATCTCGGCGGCAGCAGCTACGCGTGGAGCTCACCGCTCGTGCTCGAGCTCATCGCAACCGGCGTTGCCGCGCTCGTCGCCTTCCTGCTCGTCGAACGCCGCGCCGCCGAGCCCGTGCTGCCGCTGCGGCTGTTCGAGAATCGCGCGTTCTCGGTGACGTCGGTCGCGGCGCTCGTCGTCGGCTTCGCGATGTTCGGGTCGGTCACCTATCTGCCGCTGTTCCTGCAGGTGGTGAAGGGCTCGAGCCCGACGGGCTCGGGGCTGGAGATGCTGCCGATGATGGGCGGCATGCTCACATCGTCGATCGTGTCGGGGCAGCTCATCAGCCGCACCGGCCGGTACAAGATCTTTCCCATGGTCGGCACCGCCGTGATGACGATCGGGCTCGCGCTGCTCTCGCGCACCGCGGCGGATACGAGCACCGGCCGCCTGCTCGGCATGATGCTGCTCCTCGGGCTGGGGATGGGGCTCGTGATGCAGGTGCTCGTCATCGCCGTGCAGAACGCGGTGGACTATCGCGACCTCGGCGTGGCGACGTCGGGCAACTCGCTGTTCCGGTCGATCGGCGGCTCGGTCGGCACCGCGGTGCTCGGCGCGATCTTCGCCTCGCGGCTGGCGGCGGAACTCGCGGAACACCCCGCTGCGACGGGCGGTGTGGGCGTCGGCGCGGGGCTCAGCCTTCAGGCGATGGCGCACCTTCCTCCCGCCGTGCGCGCGACGTACGCGCAGGCGTTCACGCTTGCGATCGACACCGTGTTCCTCGTCGCCACGTCGATCGCCGCGCTCGGCTTCGTCACGACGTGGCTGCTCCCCGAGCGCCCCCTGCGCGAGACGGTGTCGGCGAAGAGCGCCGACGTGGGTCAGGAGGTGGGAGGCGCGATGGCGATGCCCGCCGCCCCCGAGTCGTACGAAGAGCTCGTGCGCGGCCTGTCGGCCGTCGTCGACCGCGACGTGCGCCGGAAGCACGTCGAGCGGATCGTCGCGCGGGCCGGCGTCGCGCTCGACGCACCCGCGGCGTGGCTGCTGATGCGGCTCGACGAGCGGCCCGGGGTTCCGCTCGCGTCGCTGGTGCATCGCGCGCCGTACGACGAACCAACGTTGCGCAGAGCCGCCGAAGAGCTGCGCGCGAAGGGGATGAGCGCCGAGCATCGCGAGCTCGGCCTCGGGAGCTGGGAAGTACCGACACCCGCCGGGTGCGACGCGCTGGAGCGCATCGTGGCGGCGAGGCGGGCGCACATCGAGGAGGTGTTCGGCCAGATGACGGGAGCGCAGCGCGAGGAGCTCGCGACGCTCATCCGTCGGGTGTCGCACGAGCTCGTGCCGGACGTTCGCGCGCCGGGTGAGCAGGCCGTGGTGCGTGAGGGACGATGATACGGTGAGTGTGTGGGTTGGATCGTGAGCTGGTGAGGCAGTCGGACCTCCGGTTCCCAGCCTCACACCGTCAGCCCGTCCTCTCCTCGTTCTTCCACGAACTGCGCTTCCTCGTCGACGATCTCACCGCTCGACGCGAGAGCGTGGCGGAAGAAGATCGGTCCGATCGTCTCGTTCACCGCGATGACGGTGAGGAACAGCGTGCGGATCTCTACGCCACGCTCGGGAAAGACTTCGGCCAGCACGGTGGCGAGTCCGATCGCGACTCCTGCCTGTGACACGAGTCCCATCCAGACGTAGCGCCGCTCCTCGCGCGACGCACCGCCCCACCGTCCACCGAGACGCGTGCCCAGCCAGATCGCGCCGAGTCGGCAGACGACGATGGGAATCACGAGAGGCCAGAGCACGGGCAGCTCATGGATGTGCAGCGACGCGCCCGCCAGCGCGAAGAAGACGACGAACACCGGTGCGGCCGAGCGTTCCATCGCGTTCCGCAGCGCCTCGCCGAGCTCGCGCGCCGAGACGTTCTCCGCCACGAAGCCCGCCGAGAGCAGCGTGAGCAGCGTCTCCACGTGCGCGAGCCGCGCGATCTCCGCGCCGAAGAAGGCGACGAGCATGGCGAACAGGAACAGCTCTCGGCCGACGAACCGCAGGTACATCGCGATCGCGCCGCCGAGCGCGGCCCCGACGAGCATCGCGCCACCGATCTCCCACGCGACCGCTTCGAACGACGTCCCGCCGGCGCCCGACGACGACGGGACGACCGCGCGAGCCAGTGCGAGCACGGCGCTGAACAGCAGGATCACGAACACATCGGACACGAGGACGACACCCAGCGTCGTTCGTGCGACCGGCCCGCGTGCGCCCGTTTCGGAAAGCAAGGCCATCGTCACCGCCGGCGAATGGACGATGGCGACCGACGAGAACATCAAGCTCAGCACCACGACCGTGACGGGATCGGCACCGCGCAGGAAGGGGACGAACCGCGCGAGCGTCACCAGGAGTCCTGTCAGCACGACCAGCGTGAGCAGCATCTCGGTGCCGAGGATCTTGAGGATCTTCGTCCCATGCTCGCGCAGCTCGCTCCATCGCAGCTCGGCGCCCGCGAGAAAGGCGATCAGTGCGATGGCGAGCGAGCTCACGGGCGCGAGCTTCTCCGTCGCATCCGCAGTCACGACGCCGAACAGCGCCGGCCCGAAGGCGAGGCCCGCCGCGAGGTAGCCGACGATCCTCGGCAGACGCACTGCATGCGCGAGGCGGCCGACGGTGTCGGCGGCGAGAATCAGGAAGCCGAACGTGAGCAACCACTCGCTGCCATGGCCACTCTCCCCGAGCGGCAGAATGAGCCGCGTTCCTCCGAAGAGCAGAACGAGGATGATCATCTGCCGCATCTACACGTTCTCCGCCGCGCGGTGCGCCGCCGGTGGAGCCTCGGCGATCTCACCGCGGCGGTGTGGTGTCGCCGGCTTCGGCAGCGGTGCGTCGTTTGCGGGCGCGAGGACGGATGAGGCGAGCCGCCCCGACACGAAGCCAGTCAGCAGGACGGACACCACGGCGATCGTGAAGACGAGATTCGGAAGTGCGAGCGCGCCCTGGTAGAGGTAGTTGACCGCGAGCGCGATCACGAGGCCGCCCTGACCGAGCAGGGCGCGGCCCCAGCGCGGACCGAGTACCGGCAGCAGATGATTGAGTCGCGCGGCGAGGCGCGCACCACCGAGCTTGGAGACCCCGCGCGCCAGGAGGAACACGACCACCGGTAACAGCCACGCTCCCTGCGCGCTCGGACGCCAGGTGGCGCCGGCGATGATGAGCAGCACGAAGTACAGCGGACGCTCGACGCGCGCGAGCACGGCACGGATCTCCTCGTGCTGCCGCGACGTGTTCACGAGAATGAGCCCGAAGAACATCGCCGACAGCACCGGCGACAACCTCAGGAACGTCGCGGCGCCGCTGACGAGGATGATCACGCCGGCGAGGGACACGAACAGCCGGTCGACGCGACGCTCGCCGCCCACGAAGAGGTGGAAGAGCGCGCCACCCACGACGCCGATCGCGATGCTGACGACCGTCCATTCCGTGGTGGTGAGCTGCCGCTCGAGCAGCGGACTGGCGGGATGCGTGCTCGCCAGCAGAATGCCGAACGTGCAGACGGCAACGAAGGCGTTGACGTTCGCCGACGTGCGAAGCTGGTCGCAAAGGGGCCCCTCGCTGCCGTACCGCCGTGTGGCGAGCGTGATGCCCGCGTCGGCGGTTGCGACGGCAAACGCGGCGAGCGCGAGCGCGGGGCCGAACGCGCGAGCCGGCGTGAAGTCGAACAGCCAGCGCAGCAGGAAGAGCTCGATCCCGAAGACGACCCAGAGCGTGATGAGAGATTCGGTGAACGCGACGCTGTAGGTCGCGGCGGGCACCGGCACGAGCTGTCGCAGGTGCAGCCGCGATCCGATGATCGCACCCATCCAGCCGAGTGCCAGCGCCGTCACTGGAGCGAAGCTCTCGACGAGCTCGGCGCTCACGATGCCCGAGACCTGTGGGCCGAGGAGGGTGCCAAGCAGGAGATACTCCGCGCCCGACACGATCAGCAGGCGGTGCCCGAGCCACTCGAACGCGACGTGCGCCGCGAGATAGGACGCAACGACGATGAGCACGAGGCCGAGCGCGATACTCATGCGAGCTCGCCGGAGCCGGGGACGCCGGGAATCACGCTCATGAGGGCGCCGAATTGCACAGTCCGAGCCGAGAGCCCGATGAGACCGCGATGTTCGTCCACGACCGGCACGACGGCGTGTCGCGTGCGCGCGGCCGCCGCGAGCAGTTCCTCCACCATCGCGTCGGCGGTGCCGAAGGTGAGGACGAGTCAGCTCACGCGATCCATGCGGGACTCGTCCTCACTCGGCGGTCGGTCAGGCGTTGCCCTCGCGGCGTCTCGTCTCCCAGCCCTTCTTCGCCGCGCGGCTGCGCTCCGCGCTCGACATGCTCCCGCTGCTCGTATCGCGCTTTCCGCGCCCCGAGCCGCCGGATTTGTTGCCCCCACCCGTCTGCGCGTTCACGGTGGCCCAGGCGCGCCGCTCCGACTCGCCCCTGCCGACACCGCGACCCTCGTATCCCTCCTCGATGTGGCGCTCCATCCGCTTCTGCTTGTCCGAGTACTTCCCCTTGTCTCCCTGTGGCATGACGTGCCTCCGCATGTGAGCGATCTGCTGGTGCGGAGCCCGAGCATGCAATCGATGCTCCACTGGCGCACGGCGCGCGCTCGCGCGGCGTGCGCTCGGGAGGTAGCGTAGCCCGTCCACAGCCAGCCCATCGGGATGCCTTTGCTCAGCTCGTTCTTGCTCGCCGTGACGGTGCAGGCCACGTCGCCCGACAGCGCGGCGTTCGTGCGGATCAACCAGATCGGCTACCTCCCAGACGCACCCAAAGTGGCCGTCGTCTGTGCGCTGCGGTCGGTCGCGCTCGAGCGCTTCACAGTGGAGGACGAGCGTAGTCGCATCGTCCTCGGTCCGCTGCCAGCGCGTCGTGACGGTGCGCTCGGCGCGTGCGTCGAGACCTGGCGGCTCGACTTCAGTGCGCTGCGGCGTGCGGGACGCTACGTCGTGCGGGCCGGTCCGTATGCCTCGCCTCCGGTGCGCGTCGGGCTCGACGTCTACCGGGGCCTCGCCGATACGCTCATGGTGTTCATGCGCCAGCAGCGGTCCGGCTACAATCCATTCCTGCGCGACTCGGCACACACGCGCGACGGTATCATCGTCGACCATCCGACGCGCACGGGCGAGTTCATCCCCGTGAGTGGCGGTTGGGCCGACGCCGCCGACTACCTGCAGTACGTCGCGACGTCGGCCACCGCGACGTATCACCTGCTCGCGGCGTGGCGTGATGTGCCCGCGGCGTTCGCCGACGCGCACGATGCGCTCGGGCTCCCCGGGACCAACGGCATTCCCGACGTGCTCGACGAGGCGCGCCACGGGCTGGAGTGGCTGTCGCGGATGTATCCCGACGACAGCACGATCTTCAACCAGCTCGGCGACGACCGCGATCACAGCTACCTCGATCTCATCACCACCGACAGCTCGGACTACGGATGGGGCAAGGGACGCGAGCGGCCCGTGTACCCGTGCACCGGCAAGCCGCAGGGACTGTTCGCGGCGAAGAACCGCGCGACGGGCTACGCGTCAACGGCGGGGAAGATGGCAGCGGCGTTCGCCCTCGGCGCGCGCGTGTTCGCCACGAGGGATTCAAATTTCGCGCGCACGCTCCGCCACAAGGCTATCGCCGCGTACGTGCTCGGCGAACGCCATCCGGGCGTCTGTCAGACGGCGCCGGGCCGCGCGCCGTACTTCTACGAGGAGGACAACTGGGTCGACGACATGGAGCTCGGCGCGGCGCTGCTGCACCAGCTCACCGGCGAGGCGCGCTATCGAACGGCCGCGCTCGACCTTGCGTCACGCGAACCCGTGACCCCATGGCAGGGGGCGGACACGGCGCGCCACTACCAGTGGTACCCGTGGCACAACGCCGGACACTACGAGGCGTGGACTCGCGCCGGCGCGGCCGAGCGCACACGGCTCGCGCGCTACTATCGCGAGGGGCTCGAGCGCGTCGCGGGCCGCGCGACCAATGGCTTCCGCGCCGGCATTCCGTTCATCTGGTGCTCGAACGATCTCATGGTCTCCGTGGCGACCCAAGCCGGCTTCTACCGCCGCATGACGGGCGATCGCCGCTTCATCGAGGTGGAGCAGGGCGCCATCGACTGGCTGTTCGGCGCGAATCCGTGGGGCACGTCGATGGTGATCGGCGTGCCGCGGACCGGCGTGACGCCGCGCGATCCGCACACGCAGCTTCCCGACTCGCTCATCCACGGTCTCACCGGCGGGCTCGTGGACGGGCCGGTGTACTCGTCGATCTTCAAGAGTCTACGCGGCATCCGACTCATGGAGCCCGACGAGTACGCGGCCTTCAACACCGGACGCCTCGTCTATCACGACGACATGGGCGACTACTCGACGAACGAGTACATCATGGACGGGACGGCGAGCCTGGCGTATCTGCTCGCGACGCTCGACCCGTCGTTCGGGCCGAGGCGCACCACGAGCGCTACTTCTCGATCTCGTCCTCAGCCTTGATCGTGGACTTGTCGTTCTTGAGCGGCCCGATCCCCGCACGTCCCGGATGATCGGTGATGATCACCGTCGCGCTGCCGAAATTGTTCGCGTAGTTCGTCTCCTCGAACTGATGACAGAGTCCCGTCGCGGGGTCCGTCACGCGCGGGCAGACGCCCTTCTTGTCGGGCGCGTACGCCGGGTTCACCTGTACCTGGATCGTGTAGACGCCAGGCGGCACGACCGGTTGCCCGTCGCCGCCGTCGAGCACGAAGTACTGGCCGCCGAGCTTGAAGACGTAGGTGTCCGCCCACCCCGAGCTGATCCCCTGGAAGCCATCGCGTGTCGTCGTGCCGCAGCTTCGGTACGTCCACGTACCGTCGCCGTTGTTCACGTTGAACGGATCGGTGTCGAGCATGCAGAACCCGCGCTTCGCCGCCTTCCACACATAGCCGTCGGGACCGATCAGCTTGTACTCGGCGTAGTGCTGAAAGTGAAAGTGCTGATGGCAGGTCGCGAACTCGTAGAGTCCATCCGAGTCGGTGAAGCTTCCGTCACCGTTCGGATCCATGTGCGCGAGCGGGCTCCCGACGAATACGTCACCCTGGCCGATGTTCGGCGTGGTGACGGTGAACCGGATCACGGTGTGGGTGCCCGCGGTGACGCCGCCCTCCTGCACGCTGCAGAAGCTGGCGGGGAAGTCCTCGACGCGAGTGACCCAGTTGTTCTGGGTGGATTTCGAATCGACGATCAAATCTGGCAGCGCCGAGGTGTTCGGCGTGCCGCTCGAGCGGAGCGCGGACGTCGGCGTGAGCGCCGCGCGAGTGAGGGTGTCGGTGGCCGTGCACGCGATGGCGATGCCGAGCGCGCAGGTGAGGAGGACGACCGGAAGCAGCTTCGTGCGAGCCATGTGACCTCGCGGAGCGAGGTGGGAAGGAGGGCCCAGCGACGGGCGAAGCGAGAGAGTGCTGCGAGAACGGTTGCGGCACAAGAGCGACGGGCGACTCTCACCGCCTCGTGGCACGTTAGCTCTTCCCCACGCCGTACCGCCCGCCGCCTGCCAACGCGATCGCCAGCGCCGCGACGATGAACAGCAGCTCGAGCTCGATCGCCCAGCCGCCACTCATCGGACTGATCTTCGCGATGTCGCCCTGCCTCGCGAGGAAGATGGCCATGAACAGGTCGAACGCGATCACGAGCGCCGCGAGCCGGGTCCACAGTCCGAGGATCACAAGCACCGGCGCGAGCACTTCGCCGACGTACGTGCCGTACGCGAGCCACGCGGGCAGCCCCGCCTTGCCGAGCGGGCCGGCGATCCACGCGACGCCGTGCGTCACCTTGTAGAAGCCATGGAACAGCAGGAGCACGCCGACGCCAAGTCGGAGAACGAGGAGGCCGGCGTCGGTGCGGGGAGCGGGGCCGGAGAGTGCCATGGTTGGAATCGTGGAGGATGTAGGAGCGCGAAGCGCGCGCGAATGGCCCATTGCAAGTTGCAGAGCACGAATTTCCCCAGCACCAGACTCGGCCGCACGGCGCCACGCGATGACCGAGCGGCGAGCCTCCCAAATACATCGGTACCGATGTATATTCAGGGATGCCTCGACGCATTCGACCCGACACTGCCTCACGCCGTCTCGCCGACGCCTCGACCCGCCGAGTGATGGACTCGCTCCGGCGCATCGTGCGAGTGCTCGGCGCGTCGGCGCGCGGACCCGCCGCGCGCCACGGCGCGACCGGCGCCCAGCTCTTCGTCCTCCACCAGATCGACGCCGCCCCCGGGCTCTCGATCGGCGAGCTCGCCGCGCGCACGCTCACTGGCCAGAGTACCGTCTCCGAGGTCGTCTCGCGATTGGTGGAGCGCGGACTGGTCACGCGCAACGCCGATCCGGCCGACGCTCGGCAGACGCGACTCCAGCTCACGGCGCGTGGACGGTCTACCGTGCGCGATACCGAGCCGACCGCGCAGGAGCGTCTCGCGGCGGGGCTCGCGGCGCTCGACGCGACGGAGCGGGAGCAGCTCGCGCGCGCGCTCGAGCGGTGGCTCGAGGTGGCGGGGCTCGCCGAGCTGCCCGCGACGATGTTCTTCGAGGACGACCGGCCGTCCCCGCGCCCCGCGAGCTGACGATGAGCGAAGTGAAAGACCTGCTCGATGAAGTACGCGCACCGCGCGACTACGAGCCCGTGGACCGCAGGACGATCATCCTGTCCGCGCTGGCCGTGGCGCTCGCCGTCGCCGCGGCGCTGGCCGCACAGCTGCTCACGCGGCTCATCGGGCTCGTGACGAACCTCGCCTACCACGGCCGGTTCATCGCGCAGCTGACGTCGCCCGCGGGCACGCATCGGCCCGCCGCGGTGCTGGTGCTCATCCCCGTCGCCGGTGCGCTGATCGTCGGCGTGATGGCGCGCTACGGCTCCGCGGCGATCCGCGGTCACGGCATCCCCGAGGTGATGGAGCGTGTGCTGTTCGGCGAGAGCCGCATCCCCGCACGCGTGCTGTTCCTCAAGCCGCTCTCGGCGGCGATCGCGATCGGCACCGGCGGCCCGTTCGGCGCCGAGGGGCCGATCATCGCGACCGGCGGCGCACTCGGCTCGCTCGGCGGACAGTTCCTGCACGTCACGAGCGACGAGCGCAAGATCCTGCTCGCCGCCGGTGCGGCGGCGGGAATGGCGGCGACCTTCGGCAGTCCGGTGAGCGCGGTGCTGCTCGCCGTGGAGCTGCTGTTGTTCGAGTATCGCCCGCGCTCGCTCATCCCGGTGGCACTCGCCGCGGCGGTGGCGACTGGTGTGCGCGCGACGTTCGAGGGGACGGCACCGGTGTTCGGCATGCCGCCCGTCGCCCCGCCGACCGTGACCGCGCTCGCGGCGTACGCGATGTTGGGCGTCGGCATCGGTGCGCTCTCCGCGGGAATCACGCGCGTGACCTACGGCCTCGAGGACGTCTTCGAGCGCGTCGGCCATCGGCTCGGGCTGCACTGGATGTGGTGGCCCGCGCTCGGCGCGATCGTCGTCGGGCTCGTCGGTCTCGTCGAGCCGCGCACCCTCGGTGTGGGCTACGACAACATTCGCCACGCGCTCGACGGATCCATCGCGGGGTGGGCCCTGCTCGCGCTCGTCGTGCTCAAGTTCGTCTCGTGGTCCGTGTATCTGGGGAGCGGGACGTCGGGTGGAACGCTCGCCCCGCTGTTCACGATCGGCAGCGGATTGGGCGCGCTCGCCGGCACCGTGCTCGCCGGCGCGACGCCATCCCTCGGCGTCGATCCGCACATCGCGGCGCTCGTCGGGATGGCGGCGATCTTCGCTGGTGCATCGCATGCGCTGCTCGCGTCGGTGGTGTTCGCGTTCGAGACGACGCGTCAGCCACTGGGCCTCCTGCCGATGCTGATCGGCTGCGCCGCGGCGTATCTCGTCTCCCTGCTGCTGAGCCGGCACTCGATCATGACGGAGAAACTCGCGCGCCGGGGCGCGAGCGTACGCCCCGAGTACGCGGTGGATCATCTCGCGCAGGTGCTCGTGCGCGAGGTCGCGCTGCGCTCCGTCGTGACGCTCCGCGCCGACGACGACCTCGCGTCGGTGCGCGCGTGGCTCGCCGCCGGCGCCGATGGGGCGACCCATCAGGGATTTCCCGTGCTCGACGCCGGCGATCGGCTCGTCGGCGTCGTGACGCGGCGCGACCTGCTCGACCCGATCTTCCACGATGGCGCCCGTCTGCGAGCCGTGCTGCGGCGGCCGCCGGTCGTCGTGTACGAGGACAACACGCTGCGCGACGCCGCCGATCAGATGGTGCTCGAGCACGTCGGACGCCTGCCCGTCGTCCGGCGCGGCGCGGATCGCGAGGTGATCGGTATCGTCTCGCGCAGCGACCTGCTCGCCGCGCACGCGCCGCGGCTCGAGGCGGCACACCGCGTGAAACCGGTGCGCCGGCTCTGGCCGCCGACGAGCGTGACGCAAGCGACGGGTGACTGACGCGGACTGGCACGCGGCGCGCGAGCTCGTGATGCGTCACGGCTGGAACGCCGTCGCGTACCAGATCCTCAATCCTGGCATGCGGCACTGGTTCTCGCGCGCGCGCGACGCAGTGGCCGGCTACGCACCCTTCGCCGGCACGTGGGTCGTGGCGGGCGCGCCGGTGTGCGCGCCCGAGCGCTTGGCCACCGCGGCCGCCGAGCTGGAAGCAGAAGCCGCGGCGTGTGGCACGCGCGTGCTGTACTTCGGCGCCGGGGAGCGGCTCGAGCGAGTGTACGCCGAGCGCACCGACCATTCGCTGGTACGGCTCGGCGCACAGCCCGTGTGGGATCCGGAGGCGTGGCCCGACATCGTGCGTCGCAAGGCGTCGTTGCGCGCGCAGCTCAACCGCGCCCGCAACAAGGGCGTCCACATCACGGAATTGCCGGCGGCGCGAGCGCGGACGTCGGACACGCTGCGTGCGGTGCTGCGCGAGTGGCTGGCGACACGCGGACTGCCGCCGCTGAGCTTTCTCGTCGTCCCCGACATCCTCGACAATCTCGATGACCGGCGGACGTTCGTCGCCGAGCGCGATGGACGGGTGGTCGGCTTCCTGATCGGGACGCCGGTGCCGGCGCGACAGGGCTGGCTCGTCGAGGAGTGGCCCCGCACGCGCGACGCGCCGAACGGCACGACGCACTCGCTCGTCGACGCCGCGATGCGCGCCTTCGCCGCCGGCGGCTCGCGCTACGTGACGCTCGGCCTCGCACCGCTGGCCGAGCACGGCGGCGGGACGGTGGCCGGTCAGCCGACGTGGCTGCGCGCCGTGCTGCGCTGGGTGCGCGCCCACGGCCGCCGCTTCTACAACTTCGCCGGGCTCGAAGCGTTCAAGGCGAGCATGCAGCCGATGGCGTGGGAGCCGATCTACGCGATCGCGCCGGGCGGGCGGTTCACGCCACGGCTGCTGCGCGCCGTGGCGGGCGCGTTCAGCGCGGGCGACCCCGAAAGGCTCATCGCACGTGCGCTGCGCTCCGCGGCGCGGGAGGAAGTGCGCAGGTGGCGGGCAAGGTCCCTCCGTTCCTGAGCAGGACCTGGCAGGCTTCGGGTGATCTTTGCATCGTCTACTCGCGCGAGACTTCGCTCGGACGCTCGTCGCGATGCACCCACTGAACTCGATCAACGGAGTCGCTTGTGCGACGCTCCCTCGTTCTCTCCCTGCTCGGTATCTCCCTCGTCGCCGCGCCCGCGCGCGCCCAGGAGCCCGTCGTCGGTGCGCCCGACGCCGAGGCGCTGTTCACCAGCCCGAATGCCAAGCTGCACCGGAACAAGCAGGCGGCGTATCACATCCAGCGCGATCTGCTGGAGGCGGGACACTGGGAGATGGCCGACCGCTGGCTCACCGAGCGCTACATTCAGCACAACCCGAACGCCAGATCCGGGCGCGCCGGCGTCGTCGCGTTCTTCACGCAGGTGCTCAAGGTCCAGCCGAAGCCCATTCCGGCGAAGCTGAGCCAGAAGGTCGTGGCCGTCGTCGCCGAGGGCGACTACGTGGTGATCATCACGCCGCGCACGATGAAGGATCCGAAGGATCCGACCAAGAGCTATACGACGAGTTGGTTCGACATGTGGCGATTCGTCGACGGAAAAGCCGATGAGCACTGGGACGGCGCCACGCTGATGAACTGAGCGGTTCACTGCTCTCGAACCACGCACACAGCAGAACGGCCTCGGGAAGCAGTTGCCTCCCGAGGCCGTCGCGAACCTGCGATTAGCGAACCCGCGAACAGCGCCGCGAACTAGCGTCCCTTCTCGCCGCGGAACCCGCCGCGCGCCCCATTCTCTGCCCGGCGCGCCTTCAGCTCCGCCACGTTCTTGTCGAACTGAACCCGCTGATCGGCCGTCAGGATGTTGCGCACCGCGGCGATCCGCTGCTCGAAGCCCTTCTCGAACTCGGCGCGACGTGCGGCCATGCCAGTGGTGTCACCGCGCTCACGCTGCGGGCGGACCGCGCCGTTCTGGCCATTCGCTCCGTCCTGGCGACGCGGACGGTTCGCGTCGAACTGCGCGCGCTCGCGGCGCTGGAGGTCGGCGAGCTTGCTCTGCTGGTCGGTCGTAAGGGTGATGCCGCGGAGCAACATGCGCTCCGGACCACCACGACCGCGACGCCCGACGCTGTCCTGCTGGGCGCCGCGGGGGCGCTCGGCGCGCTGGCCGCGATCGGTGCCCTGGGTGCTCTGCGCACCCGCGGAGGCGGCGACCGTGAGGGCGAGTGCGAGCGCCGTCGTCAAAGTTCTATAGGTCATCTTGTCGAATCCTCGGTGAGTTGCTGAGTGTGCGTGCCGGCGACACCGGCGACGTTGCTTCGACGAGTCGTACGCCCACTGAGAGCGGGTGATCCGTACGAGGTCACGAACGGCACGCGGACGATACGAGCCGCATCGACCGCGTCACGAACGCCGCAGCCTCAGCTGCTCGCCCGGTCGAGCGTCGCGACGTCCTCAGCCGTGAGATGAAGCTCTGCCGCATGCACGAGGCTCGCGAGCTGCTCGCGGCTCGTCGCGGAGGCGATCGGGGCGGTGACTCCGTCACGCTGCATCAGCCACGCGAGCGCCACCTCGGCCGGCTGCGCCGAGCGGCGGCCGCCGACGTCGTCGAGCGCGGCGAGGATCCGCATCCCGCGCGCGTTGAGATACTTCTCCACGCTCGCGCCGCGCGCGCTCTTCGCGAGGTCGTCGCGCGAGCGATACTTGCCGCTCAGGAATCCGGAAGCAAGCCCGTAGTAGGTGATCACGCCGAGCCCTTCGCGAATCGCGAGATCGCGCAGCGCGCCCTCATAGCTCGCGCGGTCGTAGAGGTTGTATTCCGGCTGGAGCGTGGTGTAGCGCGGTAGCCCCGTCGCGTCGGCGACGCGCAGCGCTTCGGCGAGCTGCTCGGCGCTGAAGTTCGACGCGCCGATCGCGCGGACCTTGCCGGCGCGCAGCAGCTCGTCGTAGGCCGAGAGCGTCTCCTCGTGCGGCGTGTCCGGGTCGGGCCAGTGTGACTGGTAGAGGTCGATCGTCTCGGTGCGCAGGCGGCGCAGCGACTCCTCCACTTCCTGCAGGATCCACCGCTTGGCGAGCGTCTTCTTTCCGTTCGTCGCCGGCATCCCCGAGCCGACCTTCGTGAGGATGTGCACTCGGTCGCGCCTCGACGGATTCCGCGCGAGCCAGTTCCCGCTGATCGTCTCCGACTCGCCACCGCTGTTGCCGGGCGCCCACCGCGAGTACGCGTCGGCGGTGTCGATCGCAT
>JBJMNN010000157.1:0-10111 GCA_045804245.1 Gemmatimonadaceae bacterium
ACACGATGTCGTACGCGATCGACGGCGTCGTCTTCAACACGTAGTGCGACATGCGCAGCAGATAGTTGCGCACGAACTCGCCGTACTTGCCGGGAAGCTGCGTCGCCGATTTCAGCCGTTGCTCGAGCGGCTGCTTCATGATCGCCGGGAGCGCCGCGTCCTCCACTTTCTGCTGCGGGCCGTAGTCGAGGGTCTTCCAGTCGAGCGTGGTGATGTCCTTCCCGACCTTCTTGTAGAAGCCAGCCTGCGTCTTGTCACCGAGCCGGCCGCTCGCGGCGAGCTTCTCCACCCACGCCGGCATCGAGAAGTCCTCGCCGGTGCTCGCGCTCAGTCCCTTCGAGACGTGGAGCAGGACGTCGAGGCCCGTGATGTCGGCGGTGCGGAAGGTGGCGCTCTTCGCGCGGCCGAGCAGCGGGCCGGTGAGCGCGTCGACCTCGTCGATCGTGAGGTCGGACTCCATCAACCCCTTCATCGCCGCCACCATGCCGTACACGCCGAGCCGGTTGGCGACGAAGCCGGGAACGTCCTTCGCGATCACGATCCCCTTGCCGAGCACGATCTCGCTGAACCGGCGCGCCGCAGCCAACGCCTCGGGCGCCGTGTCGCCGGTCGGGATGAGCTCGAGCAGGTGGAGGTACCTCGGTGGGTTGAAAAAGTGCATGCCGAGGAAGTGGCGCTTGAACCGGTCGCTGCGTCCCTCGGTGAGGATGCGCATCGGGATCCCCGAGGTGTTGCTGGCGACGATGGCCGTGGGGCTCAGCAGCGGCTCCAGCCGCTCGTACAGTGCCTGTTTCGGCGCGGGCTGCTCGATGATCGCCTCGAGGATCAGGTCGCAGTCGGCGAGGAGACCGAGTGAGTCGTCGAGGTTGCCGAGCGAGATGAGCCCTGCGCGGGCGGCGTCCATGAAGGCGGCGGGCCGCGCCTTGCGTGCGCGCTCGAGCCCCGTGCGGGCGGGGGCATTGCGGTCGCCGTTCGGACCGGGGAGGTCGAGCAGGACGACCGGGATGCCGGCAGAGGCGGCGAGGGCGGCGATGCCGCTTCCCATGGTGCCGGCGCCGACGACGCCGAGCTTGGCGATGCGCATGTGACCGAGACGCGTGCGGGTAGGGCGGCTGGGGCGACAGCTCTAAGGTAGCGGGCCGGCAAAAGTGTGCAGAAGTCGCACCTCTTTGCATAGCGCAGGGCGGGTCGCGATGGCGGTGACAGAATGCAAGACGCGCTGCCGCAACGACTTGGCGGAGTGAGAACAAATGGTCCAGGCGGTGCCATACCCCTCGGCATGCGATACTCCCTCTCCCAGCGCCGGCGCGGGTTCACGATGATCGAGATGCTCATCGTGTTCGTGGTCTTCGGCGCGGCCGCCATGATCTCGATCGGCGCCGTGGGTGACACCCTGCGCCGCGATCGCGTGACGAAAGTCGCGGCGATCGTCAGCAGCGACATCGAGCAGGCGTTCGCGATCGCGGCGCAGCAGCGTCAGCCCGTTCGCGTGATCACGTCGACGTGTGACACGTGCATGCGGATCAGGATCGTGAGCCGTTCGGACACGACGCTGATCTTCCGCAAGCGGTCGTTCAAGCGCTCGGGTGAGTTTCCCCTCGACTTCATCTCCGTCAGCCGGGACACGCTCGACATCATGCCGTCGGGCCTGGCGACCGACACCTTCAATCTCACCCTCGGCATCTACTCGAGGGGTGGAATGAGGTACACCAAGTCCGTGCGGTCGACGATCGGCGGACTCGTTCGGGTGGACAACCGATGACGAACAGGCACCGAGTCTTCCAGCGCACGCCGCGTCGGCGTCCGCGCTCCGGCATGACCCTCATCGAGGTCGTCGTCGCCTGCACGCTGCTGGCGGTCACGCTCACCTCGTTCACCGCGCTGAGCCTCAAGATGGCGACGCGCAACCGCCGGAACATGTACCTGGAGCAGCGCACCGCGACGCTGCTGCAGGAGGTGAATCGCGTCGAGTCGATGCCGTACGACTCGCTCGCCACCTACCTCAGGACGGATTCGACGAAGGTCGGCAATGGCTACTACGTCTGGGAGTACACGATCGACCCGGACTCGGTGAGCACGAGCGGGAAATCCCGCTACAAGAAGATCACGATCAAGATCACGCCGCGGCTCGACCCGACGTACACGCAGTCGTCGACGGTCCGTCGCGCCAAGCCGCCGTACGTCAACCCGCTCTTCAAGAGCTGATGCGCACATACTCCCGCTCGCGCCGAGGGTTCTCGCTGGTCGAGATCCTGGTGGCGCTCGTGATCCTCGGCGTCCTCGGCGCTTCGATGACGAAGCTGATGCTCTCGCAGACCCGCGGCTACCAGTACGACGCGGGCGGTCGCCGCGCGCGCACGACGGCGCGGAGCGCGATGAACATCATGACCACCGACCTGCGAATGACGCAGGACAACGGTGGCGTGTCGTACGTCGACGCAACCGACCATCGACGGGTGGACGTCAAGGTCCCCGTGGCGTTCGGCGTCGTGTGCAAGGTCAGTGGCAGCAGCGTCTATATCGCGCTCGCGCCAGTGGACTCTTTCCAGCTCGCGACGATCCGCTACGCCGGATATGCCGTGCGCAACACGAGCGGGACCTATGACTACGTCACGGGCGACGAGCTCAGGAGCGCCGACGCGAGCAAGTGCCACGATGCATCGGTGGCCGTCTACGCAGACACCATCACCATGAACGGACGCTCCGGGAAGATCGTGGAGGCCACCGGCGTCACGTCACCACCGGCCGGCACGGCCAAGGGCTCGATGGCGTTCGTGTGGCAGACGGTCGGGTACTTCTTCGCCTCTTCACAGATCTACACCGGGCGCTGGGGACTCTATCGGGCAGTGACGGGCGCGCACACGCGCGACACGATGGAGTTGATGTCACCGTTCAGCTCGAACGCGCGCTTCAGCTACTACACGAATCCGGCGCAGACGAACGACGCGGCGAGGACCACTGCGCCGGCCGATCTGAACACGATCCGCGGTTTCCAGATCTTTCTGCCCGCCGAGGCGTCGGACACTGTGCCGGGTCGGAGCGGACCGCAGAAAACTCAACTCACGACCGCTGTCTTCTTCAAGAACACGAGGATCCAATGAGTCCCCTCGATACGACCACGTCGGACGAGCAGACGTTCGCTCGCCGGCGCGACGGATTCGCGCTGCCCCTCTCGATCATGGTGCTCGCGCTCCTGACCATGGGGCTCGTCGCGGGATTCGCCTTGAGCGCGAGCGAGCAGAGTGGGATGGCATCGCACCGCGCCCAGGCCCGGGCGTACACGTACGCCCAGACGGGACTCGAGATGTTCCTCACCAAGCGAAAGGAGCTCTCCTGCGCGCCGAGTCCGGCGACCGGCTATACCGGTGCGCAGGCCGCGACGGTGAAGGACGGCTCGGGGAACTACTGTGCCTTCTGCCGTCAGTGCTGGCTCGCCAACGCGAGCGTACCGTCCGGGAGCGTGAACGCGAACCTGGATACGCTGCCGACCCAGATGGAATCGCTCACCGTCACCTTCAACGGCGGCAAGGCATGGGTGCGGGCATCCCCTGTGTGGCTCGACGTCGCGAACGGCAAGGGCACGTACTACGTGACGTCCACGGGTACCGACATCAACAGCGTCGTCGGCCAGGGTTCCGGCAAGTTTACGAACGCGACGCGCACCGTCGGCGTCTACGTAACGTGGAGCAAGAGCACGATGAACGTGATGGGCGCGCTCGTCAGCTTCTCCGGAATCACCAAGAACGGAACGGGCGAGATCAGCGGCGTCGATCAGTGCGGCAAGGACACCAACGTCGCGGGTGTCACCGTGCCCCTGGAGGAGAACGTGACGATCAACGGTGCTGCCTTCGTGCCGGCGGGTAACCCGCCCTACGACACGCTCAAGACGTTCTCGCAGGACTCGTCGAACTCGAAGATGGACTGGGCGGGCATCAAGTCGGGAGAGGCCATGCCGGCGGACATCAACTACCCCGCCCAGGCATTTCCGACCGGTGGTACGTTCGCGTCCGACACCAACTACTGGCCGGTCATCCACGTGTTCAACTCGACCACCGGGGTCTTCACGCTGCCGGTGAAGGGACGCGGGATGCTCGTCGTGGACGGTGACCTGCGCATCGACGGTAGCGACCAGTGGGACGGCGTGATCCTCGTCGGTGGTCAGCTCGTCTCGAACGGAAACAACGTGACCTCGGGGACCGTGATGTCGGGGCTCAACCGCCTCATCGGTCAAACCGCCGCCACGATGGTCGACGCGGACCTGAACGGTCAGAAGAGCTACCTCTACAACTCCTGCTCGGTCGCGAAAGCCACATCGTCGCAGGCGAGGTACACCACGCTGTCGAACACCTGGATGGACAACATCGCCGGGTTCTGAGGCAGTGCACTTCGGAGCACGAAGGGCCGCGAGCAATGCTCGCGGCCCTTCGTGCATTCGCGACGGCGACTACTTGTCCGTCGTGCCGCGCAGGATGCCGTTCCGCAGCCGCACCGCGCGCGGTGAGGCCGACGGGTCCTCGATGAGCGCCGGCGGCGCCGGACCGAACCGCAGGGGAACCTGGAGGTTGACGGTGGCGCTGTCGCGCCGGATGACGACGGGGATCGGCGTGCCGGCGGGCTTGGTGCCGTACATCGCGCCGAACCCGCCGGCGAAGAACACGTCCATCGCTGGCCGCTCGTTCACGCTGACGATCACGTCGCCCTGCTTGATCCCCGCACCCATCGCGGGGCTTCCAGGAACGAGCTCCAGCACGCGCACGCGGCCCTCCTGCTCGGGACGAAGGCTCACGCCCATGCGCGGCACGCTGTCTGACTGCATCCGGAGCCCGATGACCTTGAGCACCTCGTCCCACGGATACGGATCGCGGCCGTCGATGTAGCGGCGGTAGAACTCGTCGTACGACCTCCCGTTCGACGCACGCCGTACGGCGCCCCACCATTCGTCCGCCGTGAAACCGCGGCCCTGCTTGTACGTCGAGCGGTAGAGATCGCGCATGACGACGTCGAGGGAGCTGCGATTGTCGCTCGCGTCGCGGATCATGATGTCGAGCAGGAAGCCGGCGAGCGAACCCTTGGGGTAATACAGCGCGTCGGTGCCGTCGCGCACCTTGATCCACGCGTTGAGCGATGCGTCCTCGAGCGCGAACGGGGGTGCGTTCGCGATCTCGGCGATCTTCCCCGACGTCGCCGCGTAGAACCCCTTCGTGTCGATCACGCCGCCACGCACCAGCGCGAGATCGGCATAGTAGTCGGTGATCCCCTCGCTCACCCAGAGCCAGCCAGTCTGCTGCGGACGCTCGTAGCGATACGGCACGAGATCGGCCGGCCGCAGCCGCTTCACGTTCCACGCATGGAAGATCTCGTGCGCGAAGAGTGACGGCTGGAAGTCGCTCCCGTTCCCGCGCGGCGCCGAGACGTCGACGTGGGAGTTGGCGTGCTCCAGACCGCTCATCCCGCCGAACGTCGAGTCGGTGATGTGCAGGATCGTGTAGCTGTCCCACGGCACCTCGCCGAAGACCAGGACCTCGGGGGGGATCGCCCGCTTGATCTGGTCCCAGGCCGTCGTGCGCATCGCGCCGGCGAACACACCGCGCGGATAGGTCGCGAAGCGCACCGTCTTGCCCGAGACCACCGCGCTGTCGAGATCGAACTGCCCGACGAAGAATGGCATGTCGACGAGCTCGTGATAGTTCGCGGCTCGAAAGGTGCGCGCCTCGGGCGCGCGGGTCATCCCGGTGGCGATGAGGAAATCGGGCTCCGTCCTGATCGCCACCGTCGCGGCGAAGTCGGTGGAGCGGCCCTCGGGATACACGAACAGGTTCGTGCCGTTGAACATCGCGAAGTCGGGCTTCGTCCACGACATGCCGTTGTCGAGCGTATCGGCGGTGACGTCGAACGCCACCGTCACCTGCCCCGCTCTCTTCGGCCAGAGGCGCCACGTGTCGTAGTCGGCCTTGTCCCACCGCAGCGTATCGGCGCCCTGCACGGCGCCGAACTCGCTCACCGTTCGCGCGAAGTTCACGATCTCGTAGGCGCCCGGCGTCCACGCCGGCAGCGAGAGCACGACCGGCGCGGTGCCGGCGACGCCGAAGGTGGTGACGACGTGGAGCTGGTGCTGACCCAGGCCGGCGCGGTCGGCGGTGACCTCGTAGCGCACGCCGGTGATCGGCGCTGACGTCGGCATCTCCGTCGTTGCGCGCTGGGCGGCGGCCGACTGGATGGTGCACAGCGACGCGAGAACGACGGCGTGGCCGGCGAGCGAACGAAGCATGGAAGGCGATGTGTGTGAGTGGAGGCTCGGCCGACGTCTCCCGTCAGGTGGACGTCGATCGGCTGGCCAACTCTCACAGTCTTACCCGGAGTCGCTCCCATGCGGAAGCCCAGTGCACTTCCCCCGAGCAGGATCGTTCAATTGGCGCTCGCGGTCCTCGCGTTCTCGGCGTGTGACTCCGAGCAGAGCATGAAGTCGCCCGCGACCGCGGCATCCTCCACCTCCCTGGGCGATGGGAGCGCCACGAGCACAGGCGCTGTCGCGGGCACCGACCAGATTCGATCGGAAAGGCTGGCGGTCGTGAACCAGGCCGCGCCCGAAGCAGCCCCGGCGCCGTCCTCGCCCGGCATGGCGCGTCGTTCTGCCTCGGACGCGGCTGGCGCGCGCGGCGACGCCTCGCTCGGCACGCCGATCCCGTCCATCGACCCGAGCGGTGCGATGCTCGTACGCCACGGCCAGGCCTCGATCGAGGTCAAGACGGTCGACGACGCGGTGACGCGGATGCGCCAGACGGCCGCGCAGTTCGGCGGGTTCGTCGCCAACACCGCGCTGCGCACCGGCAAGGACGAGCAGCGCTCGGCGATGCTGCAGCTTCGCGTCCCGTCGGCCCAGTTCGACGGCGCGGTCGCCGCGCTCTCGCAGCTCGGCAAGGTGGAGTCGGTGAGCGTGAACGCCGAGGACGTGGCCGAGGAGTACGTGGACCTGGGCGCGCGGCTCGCGAACGCGCGGCGCGTGGAGGCCCGGCTGGCGGAGATGCTCGCGACGCGGACCGGGAAGCTGTCGGACGTGCTGACCGTGGAGCAGGAGCTGGCGCGAGTGCGGCAGGAAGCCGAGCGGTACGAAGCGCGCATTCGGTGGCTCGAGCGCCGCGCGTCGCTCAGCTCGCTCGACGTCTCGATCCACGAGAAGCTGCCGCTGATCGACTCGCCGCGCGGCCGAGGACCGATTCTCGAGGCGTTCGCCGAGGCGTGGGAGCGGATGGTGAGCTTCGTCGCCTGGCTCATCGCCATGCTCGGCATCCTCGTGCCCCTTGGCGTACTGCTGCTGCTCGGGGCGCTCGTGGTGCGCCGGATCGTGCGCGGTGGCACGCCGCCGGGAGTGCCGCAGTCCTAGAGCCAACCGGCGTGGTCGCTGACGCCGGCCGGCGTCCCGGGGTCCACCATGGATCGAACCCGTTCGCGGGTAGCGCAGAGTCCCGCGCTACCCGCGAACGGTGCGTCGTCGCACGTAGCGCGTGCTTGCTGCGAACGCCGACGCCGTATATTGCTGGGAGCAGCTCAGCACCGAGAGGACCATATGGTCGCCATCTCCCTCCGCAGGTACGCGCTCGCCGCCGGTGCACTGACGGGCGTGTCCGCAACCAGCGCTGCGCAGTCATCGCGCGCGCTCGTCGGACTCGTGAACGATTCGCTGGGGCACGCCGTCGCCGGCGCGGAGGTGCGAGCGCGGGGTAACGTCGTCGTCGCGTTCAGCGACGACTCGGGGCGGTTCCACGTGGCGAGGATGCCCGTCGGCGCGCGGGGCGTGTTCGTGCGCCGGCTCGGCTTCGCACCGGCGCGCGCGCCGATCACGGCGGGCGCGGGGGAGACGGACTCCGTGCAAGTCACACTGCGCGCGATCGCGCAGTCGCTTCCCGAGATCACCGTGGAGGAGCAGCACGACTCGCTGTCGAGGAAGGTACTCGCCGAGTTCTGGGCGCGCCGCGCGCGCGGCTTCGGCAAGTTCGTCACGCGCGACGAGATCGAGCAGAAGGGCGCGAGCCGGTTCGTCGACGTCGTGCGCTCGGTGCCGAGCGTGACGATCCAGAACTCACGCGGCCGGCCGGACATCCGGTTCCGCGGCGCGGCATACGGATCGATGTTCCGCGACTGTCCGCCGCAGTACTGGCTGGACGGCATCCCCCTGGAGCGAGGCGTCGCCGACGAGTTCTCTCCCGAGAACGTCGAGGCGATCGAGCTCTACGCCAGCCCCGCGACGACGCCGCCGCAGTTCAACACGCGGAGCGCGACGTGCGGCACCGTGGTCGTCTGGTCGCGACTGCCGGGCTGACGTCGAATGACTGCGCATCCTCCGTCCGACACCGGGCTGGAACCCGGCGTCGCGGACGACGGGCCACGCTACGAGTGGCTCACGCCCGACCGGCAGGCGACGGTTCGCACCATTCTGCTCGGTGTGGCGCTGTTCGCGGGACTGGTGGTGTGGGTGTGGCACTCGCTCGGTCCGGAGACGCGCCCCGTCGCGCTCGCGGGGAAGCTGCGGGTGGTCGGCGTGATGACGTGGCTGTACGCGCTCGTGCAGATCGCCGACATGCGCTTCTGGCACAGCAGCATCTCCGAGAAGCGGCGGCTCGCGTCGGGGATCCCCGAGAGCGTGATCGGGTGGCTGTTCGGCCAGATGCTCGCCTGCTTCGGCATCGTCTACTACGGCGTCACGGAAGACGCGCGCTGGTACGCGGCGGGGCTCGCGTTGCTGCTCGCCACCTTCGTCATCTTCCCAATCCGCCGTGACGACTGACGCCGGCGCTCAGGCGCCGCGCATCGTCTCGCTCCTACCCGCCGCCACCGAGATCGTCGCCGCCCTCGGCGCGATCGACCAGCTCGTCGGTGTCACGCACGAGTGTGATCACCCATCGAGCGCGATGCACCTTCCACGCGTCACGGGCAGCGCGATCGACCGCGACGCGTCGTCGGCCGCGATCGACGCCGACGTGCGGGCGCTCGCCTCGGCCGGCGCGCCGGTGTTCACGCTCGACGTGGCACTCGTCGCCTCACTCGCTCCCCAGGTGCTCCTCACGCAGTCGGTGTGCGAGGTCTGCGCGCTTCCGGAGAGCGAGGTGGATCGCGCGGTGGCGGCTCTGGCCGTCGCGCCGGCGGTGGTGTCGCTCGGCGGGACGACACTCGAAGGCGTATGGGACGACATCCGCCGAGTCGGCGACGCGATCGGCCGGTGCGCCGAGGCGGAGGCGTTGATCGCGACGGCGACGGCGCGCATGCGCCGCGTGCACGAGACGCTCAAGGCGGCACGCGCGCCGCGGCCACGGGTAGCGGTCATCGAGTGGATGGACCCGTTGTTCGTCGCCGGACACTGGTCGCCGGAGCTCGTACGCCGCGCGGGCGGGATGGACGTGCTCGCCGCGCCGGGCGCGCACTCGGTGCAGGTCGGCGTCGAGGCGGTGCGCGCCGCGGATCCGGAGGTGCTGCTGTTCGCCCCGTGCGGATTCGACGTCGGCCGCGCGGCACGCGAGGCGGAGGCGCTGCTCGACACCGACGACTGGCGCTGGGCCAACGACCGCGCGGCCTGGGCGCTGGATGGCAATTCGTTGACGAGCCGCCCGGGCCCACGACTGGTGGACGCGATCGAGGTCATGGCGGCGATCTTCGCGCCGGATCTGTTCGAGGCGCCGATCGGCTTGTATGCGCGTGAGGTGCGTCGCGCAGCAACGATCGACGCTGATCCTCAACGGCAAACGCCGGAACGCGGATCTCGAACGGCGATCTGACGGAAAAGGCCGGATGAACTGCCCTCCGGGTCGTGATGCGCGGACCAGCGCACGGCTCCTCGCCATCCACGATCACAACTCTTTGCTGGTTCGGGGCAGAGATCTCTGCGCCCGCGCGGAGTCGATCCTGCCGTTTCCGTTTAGATCGCAGTCAAAGATCCGCGTTCCGTCGTTGACCAGTTCCGTTAGCCGCACTCCGTCGTCCCCGACGTCCCGCTGGTCGGCTACGCCGTGACCCAGATCCGCACCGAGACGAGCACGAGGAACAGGGCGAACACGCGCTTTGCCATGACGGGGTTGAGCTGCTGCATGGCGACCGCGCCCAGATAGGCTCCGACGAAGAT
>JBJMNN010000158.1:0-28397 GCA_045804245.1 Gemmatimonadaceae bacterium
AGGTTGAACGTCTGGAAGACGAACCCGATCTCCTTGTTCCGCACGCGCGCCAGTGCGTCGTCCGACATCTTCGACACCTGCGTGCCGTTGAGCCAATACTCGCCGGCATTCGGCGTGTCGAGGCAGCCGATGACGTTCATCAGCGTCGACTTGCCCGAGCCGGAGGGGCCCATGATCGCCACGTACTCGTTCCGGCGGATGGCGACGTCCACGCCGCGCAACGCACGCACGACCTCGCCGCCCATGTCGTACTCGCGCTTGATGCCGCGCGTCACGATCACCCAATCCTGGTCCGGAGTTGCCCCGGCGGCGCTGACGACGGCCTGTCGTTCGGCCGTGGAGCCGAGCGGGGCTTCGAGCGAGTCGTGCACGATGTCCTGGCTCACGTTTTGGCCTGTGTCTTTTTGGTGTCGACCTTCGCTTCGCGGATCAGCGCGCCGTCCTTCAACTCACGGATCGCCTGATAGGTGCCGGCGACGATGCGATCACCCTTCTTGAGCCCACTCAGGACCTCGAAGTGCTTCTCGCCGGCGACCCCTACCTTTACGGGGCGGAAGCTGACTTTGTTGTCCGCGCCGACGACGAACACCCCCTCGACGTCCTTCTTCCCGACCTCCTTCTTCGGCTTCGGCTTGCCGAGACCGACCGCGGTATCCTCCTTCGCCAGCGCCTCGTTCTCACGAACGGTAAGCGCGATGATCGGGATGGATAAGGCATTCCTGCGCGAGTCGGTGATGATCTTGGCCGTCGCCGAGAAGTCGGGGCGGGTCTCCGCCGGCGTGTTGAGCAGCTGGATCGTGACCTCGTAGTCGACCGCCTGATCGGCGTTCTGCTGCTGCTGCGTGGCCGACTTGACCGCGCTGTTCGAGATCTTCGTCACGCGGCCGATGAACGTCGTGTCGGGGAAGGCGTCGATCTGGATCACGGCCGAGTCGCCGAGCGAGATGCGAGCGACGTCGGTCTCGTCCACCTTCACCTTCGTCTCGAGCACACTCATGTCGGCGATCGTGAGCAGCGTGGCGGCATCCTTGTTCAGCGTGCCCATGATTGCCGTCTCACCGTTCTCGACGTTCAGGCGCGTCACGCGGCCCGACATCGGCGCGTAGATCGTCGTCTTGCCGAGCGAGCTGCGGGCGTCGCGCACGGCGGCGCTCGACTGGTCGACCGAGTGCCGCGACGACTGGTACAACGCCTCGTTCACCTCGACCGCCGTCCGCAGCTGCTCCAGGTTCTCGTCCGAGATGAGCTGAGGATTCGCCTTCTTGATCGCCGCGGTGCGCTCGTAGCTCTTCTGCGCCTGGAGCAGGTTCGCCTGCGCCTGCGCCATCTGCGCGCGGCTCGACGCCAGCGCGGCCTCGAAGCGTTGGACGGCTGCTTCCTGCTGCTGCGGATCGATCTGGAGCAGGAACTGTCCCTGCGTGACCATCTGGCCTTCCTTCACCGCCAGGCGGACGATCTTGCCCGTGATGTCGGAGCTGAGATCGACCTTGGTCTGCGGGCGGACCTGTCCGCTCGCCGTCACCGACGCGACGAGATCGCGCGGCTGCACCTGCTCGGTGCGCACCTCGACCGCCTTGTTCTTGCCCTTCGCGGCGGTCAAGCCGCCGATCAGGACCACGACGAGGACCACCCCGCCGGCCACGGACCACTTCACGCGCTTGCTCATATCAGTCTCTCGGTGGGGTTAGCGGAGGGGACGCCCGACCGCGTTCTCGAGCGCGGCGAAGGCCTTGTGATAGTCGTAGACCGCGTTAACGCGATCGATCAGCGCCTGCTCGTAGGTGCCACGGGACGTGACGACGTCGAGGAAGGTGCTCGCGCCGACCTTGTAGCGCTCCTCGGCATAGGCCAGCTCTTCCCTCGCCTTCGTCGCGTTCTGCTCCTGGAGCGTGACCGTCTGCGCCGCCGTCTTCAACGTGAGGTACGCCTGGGTCACGTCGGCGGTCATGGCGAGATCCTTCGCCTTGACGTTGTAGGCCGCCGCCTCGCGCTCGACCGAGGCGCGCTGCACGCGCTCCTCGCGATTGAAGTTGTCGAAGACCGGTAGTGAGAGCGACGCCGACAGCGCCAGGGGAGAGCGCTCGAACTTGAATGGAAACTGGCTGTTGCTCGATCGGATCGCGGCCGCCTGCGCCTCGGTGAAGACGTAGCGGCTGTTGCAGTTCGACGACGACAGCCCGACCCGCGTGCGGATGGAGTCCTGCTGGAGACAACTGGCCAGCTGGCCCATCACGCTGCCACGCGCCTGGTCGACCAGGTAGTCCGAGTTGGTGTACTGGTACGAGTTGCCTCCCCACCCCGTGCTGACGCTGAGCGTCGGCGTATACGCCGCCTTGGCGACCCGTACGTTCAACCCCGCGGCGCGCTCGCGGGATCGCAGGGCGAGGATCGCCGGATTCTGGCGCCGCGCCAGCTCGAGCAGCGAGTCGACCGCGAACGTCGGCGGATTCACCGGGAAGTCGGTGGTGAGCTGCACGTCGGCCGGCTGAGCGACACCAAGCTGCTGGAAGAGGCGGAGCTTCTCGACCTCCACGTTGTTGCGCGCCGTGAGCAGGGCAACCTGCGACTGGCCGAGCGCCACCTCGGCGCGGCGGATGTCGAGCGAGGTGCCCATGCCGACGGCAAGCTTGGCCTTCGCCAGCTCGAGCTGCGACTCGGCGGTCTTCACGAGCGTGTCCTGCAGGGCGGATCGGGCCTGCGCCTGCAGCACGCTCAGATACTGCTGCGTCACCGCCGCGCGGAGCTGCTCGCTCGACCCGCTGATGTCCGCGTCGACGGCCTCGCGGTTGGCGACAGCGGCCTTCGGCGTCACGAAGGTGGCGCTGTTCACCCGGTAGTTCAGGTTCAGCCCGTAGCTGGACTGCACCGCGTCGGAGCTGTTGCTGAACGAGAGGCCGTTGAACACCTGCTGGCCACCCTGCTGATAGCGGGTGCCGAACGTGGCGTCGGCGCTCGGGAGCAGCGCCCCGCGCGCCGAGCGCACCGCGGCATCGGCGGTGCGACGGTTGCTGGACTGACTCAGGAAGACGGGATTGTTGCGGCGCGCGAGGTTGATCGCCTCGTCGAGCGTGAGCAGGGTGCCGGCGGATGAACGCGTCGTCGTGTTCTGCGCCTGGGCGAGCGGCGCAATCGAGACGAGGGCGAGCGCGGCGAACGGCAGAATGCGCATCGAAGGGGGGTGCTGGGAGGAGTGAGCCACCCGCTCGTACGGTGGGGTCGGGCGGAGGGTTTCACACGCCCGGGACACGGTCCGACACGCTCCGCGAGTCGCGAAGCGTCACGACAATAACGAGGACGGATGCCTCGCGTGAGAGCCGAAGCTAGTCGGTATCGATCTCGGGCGTCAGGAAAACCCTGGCCCGCACCTTCTCCCGGATGTGCGAATAGATCGCTGCGCCTTTCGCGGCCGACGCGAGCGAGGGACGTCCGATGGATCCCGAGCTTCCCTTGGGAACTTTGAGCCAGCCCCGACGGTATCGCCGAAGCTCGTCGCGCGACATCATATAGTCTTCGGCCAGGTCCATCTGCACGAGGTGCGGGGCGAGGAACAGCATCAGCGAGGTATCGACCTCGTCGCCGTGCATCGGAGCCGCCTGACCCTCGAGCACATCGCGGAAGTCGATCGCGAAGACGTCGACGACGCGTACACGCGCCGTCGTCGTGATCACGGTCGCGAGTGCCTCCTGATGCGGGTCGTGCTCATGGGCGGTGAGCAGGATGAACTCCAACACCCCGGTGGATTCCCAGGTGTCGAGCAGGTCGTTGAGCATGCGGTGCAGCGTCTTCTTGCGCAGTGACGCATTTCCGGGAAATCCACGCTCCGTGGCGACGTTGACCCCGTACTCGAGGGTGGGAGCGATGCAGACACCGAACTCGGCCGAGAGATCATCGGCCAGGTGCTCGACGATCATCGTATCCGCGCCCAGAGGCATGTGGCGCCCATGTTGCTCGCAGGTACCCACCGGGATGATGAGCCGCGGGTCCGCCCTGATGGCGACGGCGACCTCGTCCGGCCGCATCTGCTTGATCCGACGCGGTGAGCCCGTCGGAGCGGGGGAATAGGTCATCCTGAGGACTCTGCTCGAGCGAACACTGCCGGCTGCGGGCTGGCGCGCGCTAGTCGCGCCCGCCGCGGTGGCGGTCGGCGTCCTGGCAGCGAGCGGATGGCTCGCCGCGCCGCGCGTAGGTTACCTAGCGATCTGCCTCGTCGCCACCGCGATCGGCGTCGGCGCCACCGTGTGGCTCACGCGCCGAGCGCTGCGACTGCCGCTCGCGGTCGCGTGCCTCGCGCTGTTCGCCTTCGTCGTGATGGCGGCACGTGCGCAGCAGAGGATCGCGCGGTTCGCCACCGATCCGGCAGCCGTCGGCGCCGAGCTGGCGGCCGATCAGCGCGCGTTGCTGGCCGCCCATGTCGACGTCGAGCTCGCCATGCTTCGCGCTGCTTCGGCTCGCGCACGGCGGCTCGTGGGAGCCACGGACGATCTCTCGCGTACGCTGGAGCACGTCATCGGCGACCAGGTCCGCCGGAGCGCGATCGTGGTGCACGGCGACACGCTCCTCGGCTGGGCCGGGACGCTGCACGCCAATCCGAGTGCGCTCACCGGCCCATCGGGTGTCGTCGCGACCCCGTTCGGTCTCACGCTCTATGCAGCGTCGGACAGTGGTGGTCTTCGCGCCGTGGCCAGCTCCCTCCTGTACGCTTCGCCTCCGGCCGACCGGCTGACGCGTGGACTCGCGCAGCGTTTGCCTGGCAGCGACGTCACGGAAGGATTCGACTTCACCACCCCGACCGGCTCGGCAGGCCCCGACGCCCTGCGGTACAGCGACGGCGGACGAGCGTTGTTCGTCGCTCGAGCCATCGTTCCCTCCGCGGACGAGGTCCGCTTCCGGATGCGCGAGCGGGCCCGCGTCCGCGTCGGTGTGGTGCTGCTGATCGCGCTGGTGGGACTGCTCGTCGCGGCCTCGCGGCGCGAGGGCGGCGCGCTCGCCACGCTGGGCGCCGTGCTGGTCGTCCTTCGGTGCATCGCGGTCGTGCCGTTGAGCGAGTTCTCGACACGCTCGCGCTTCTTCGACGCCTCGGTGTACTTCCTCGCGGCGGGACGCGCGTTCACGTCGAACGCCGCGGCGCTGACGCTCACGTCGGCCACGTTGCTGCTCGCGGCGCTTCTCGTCGTGCGGCGAGTGCGGCGAGGTCCCCCGCGGCTCGTCGGCGCGGCGATCGGAATTCTCGGCGTCGTGCTCGGACCGTACTTCGTGCGCACCCTGTCGCGCGGCATCGCGCCGCCGGCGGAAGGCGCCGGTGTGGCGCTCTGGTTGATGTGGGAGATCCCGCTGTGTCTTGCGGCGACGACGCTTCTCGTGCTCGCCGCATGGGGGGGTCGCGCCGCGCTGTGGGGGCGGCGGAGCGTCGATTCCGCGGCGGGGCCGGCGCTGGCGATGCTCGCCGCCGTCGTCGCGCCGCTCGTATGGATGGCGCCCGGCCAGTGGCCCGAGTGGTACGCCCTGCTCTGGGTCGCCGCCGTGGGCGCACTCGTGGCCACACGCCGCCGCCGCTACTGGCTTCTCTCGGCTGCATCGGTGGCAGCGCTCGCCGCCACCACCGTCGTGTGGGGCGCGACGTCGCGCGGTCGTGTGGAGCTGGCGGAGCGCGACGTGCGCGGGCTCGCGGCGCCCGATTCGTCCGCCGCGGCGCTCGAGGACCGACTCGCGCAGCAACTGATGGGGGACACTCTCCCGCGCACGGCGCAGGGACTCCTCGAACGGTACGTGCTGTCGGATCTCGGTGCATCGGGCTACCCGACCGCGCTCACGTCGTGGGACGGGGAGCGGCCGATCGCGAGCTTCGGCTCGGCGCCCTTCAACGTGGCGTGGGACAGCGTGCGACTCGCCGCGGTCGAGGCGGAGAAGGGGACGGCAGTGGAGAGCGCGTTCCGCGTGGCGGCATATGGCGTCCGGGTCGTCGCGGTGCCGATGCGCGGCGGAGCGCTCACGATCCTGCTCGCGCCGCGCACGCGGTTGATCGGCGCCGATGCCTACGCGCGCTGGTATGGGTTGAACCCGGGCGAGTCGATCGAGCCGCCGTACACGGTGCAGGTCGTGGGCGATCCGCTCGCGCCGCGCGAGGCGATCAACTGGCGCCGACTCGGCACCGAGCTGCACGGCGACTTCCTGGTCCAGGCCCCTGACGGGCCAGCGCGCGCTCACGTCGAGGTGGACCTGCGAGCGCTGGATTCGCTCATCCCGCGCGGCGGGCTGCTCCTGCTGATCGACCTCGCGGCGGTCGGCCTGGTGTGGCTGCTCGCCGCCACGGCGGATGGACGTGTCGGACGATGGTTGCGGCTCCGGCGCCGGCGCGTCCGCAGCTATCGCACGCGGCTCTCGCTGGCACTCTTCCTCTTCTTCCTCGTGCCGGCGGCGGCGTTCGCGATCTGGAGCTGGCAACAGCTGTTCGAAGATGCGCAGCAGTCGCGCCGGCTGCTCGTGACCGAGACGATGCGCGCGGTGACGGGCGACCGCCGGCAGCGCGACTGGCTGCGCCGCGAGAGCGTGCGTCTCGATACGAAGCTGCTGCTGTACGACGCCGGCGTGCTGGTGGACGCGAGCGACTCCCTCTTTGCCGAGCTCGCACCACTCGGCTCGCTGCTGCGACCCGACGTGAACCGGGCGCTCGTCGCGGACGAGGTGAGCGCGACGCGGTCCGAGCCGGTCGCCGGCGCGACGGGGATGATGGGATACCGAATCATGCCGGGCTCGCGCGGCGCCGTGGTGCTGGCCGCGCCGGCGCGAGTGGACGACGTGCAGCTCGACCGGCGTCGACGCGATCTTGGCGTGCTCGTGTTGTTCGCCACGGCGGTCGGCGCGGTCGCGGCCCTCTGGCTGAGCGCCGTCGCGGCGCGGCAGCTCGCGCGGCCGATCGGCGCGCTGCGCCCCGCGGCGCGCGCGGTGGCCCGTGGCGAGCGCGAGCTGCCGGTCGAGGGCGAAGCGACCAGCGAGTTCCTGCCCGTATTCCGCGCGTTCGAGGCGATGGCGGTGGACCTCGGAGAGAGTCGCGCCGCGCTCGAGGAAGCGCAGCGGCGCACCGACGCCGTGCTGCGCACGGTGGCGAGCGGCGTGATCGCGGTCGACGAGCAGGGTCGCGTCATCCTTGCCAATCCGCGCGCCGAAACGCTGCTCGGAGACGCGCCGCGCGCCGGCGAGCCGGTGAGCCGCATGTCATCGTCCGCCGTGGCGGCGCGGCTCGCCGGCTTTCTCCGCAGCGAGACGCACGAGGATGCATTCGAGATGGAACGCGACGGCCGGTCGTTGCGCGGACAGCTCTCGAAGCTGTCGAGCGGCGGCGCGGTGCTGACGCTCGACGACGTCACCGAGCTCGCGCACGCGCAACGTGTGCTCGCGTGGGGCGAGATGGCGCGACAGATCGCGCACGAGATCAAGAACCCGCTCACGCCGATCCGGCTCGGCGTGCAGCACCTGCGGCGCGCGCGTGGCCGGCCCGACTACGACCGGGTGCTCGATCAGAACGTGACGCGCATCCTCAACGAGATCGACCGCCTCGACGAGATCGCGCGTTCGTTCAGCCGGTACGGGAGCGCGCCCGAAGAGCGTCCGCCGGCCGAGCCGACCGACGTGGGCGAGATCGTGCGCGACGTCGTGACGCTCGAGACCCTCGGCGAGGGGAGCGTGACGTGGCGCTGCGAGGTGAAGAGCGAGCCGGCGCAGGCGCTCGCACGCGGTGACGAGCTCAGGGAAGTGCTGCTCAACCTGTTCGAGAACGCACGCCTCGCGAAGGCGAGCGAGGTCACGGCCACGGTGAGCGACGATCGGCTGGAAGACGGAACGCCCGCGGTACAGCTCGCGGTGACCGACGACGGCATCGGCATCGCCGAAGACGTGCTCCCTCGAATCTTCGAGCCGCACTTCTCGACGCGCACATCCGGGAGCGGCCTCGGGCTCGCCATCACGCGCCGGCTGGTCGAAAGTTGGGGCGGGACGGTGACGATCGAGTCGGTGCTGGGGAAGGGGACGACGGTGAGGGTGAAGTTGAAAGCGGCGCCGGCTTCGCCGGCGCGGTTTGTCGGTTAACGGTTTTTCGGCCGTGAACCGTGAACCGACAAACCGTCAACTGCTCTCACTCCGTATTCCGATCATGCGCCCCGCCTCCATCGCTCACCCTGATCCTCACCGTCTTCACGTTCACGAACTCCCTGAGCCCGACGTCGCTCAGCTCGCGGCCATAGCCGGACGCCTTCACGCCGCCGAACGGGAAGCGCGCGTCCGAGACGACCATGTCGTTCACGAACACGCTTCCCGCGTCGAGCTCACGGACGAACCGGTCCTGCTCCGCGGGATCGTTCGTCCACGCGCTCGATCCGAGCCCGAACCGCGTGTCGTTGGCGATGCGGATCGCGTCGTCGATGTCGGCCGCGACGAACACGCAGCCCACGGGCCCGAACAGCTCGTCCCGATAGGCGGGCGACTCGCGCGGGATGTCCGTCAGCACGGTGGGAAGGAAGTACGCGCTGTCCGGTGCGGCGCGTCCACCGCCGCACAGCAGCCGCGCCCCCTGCGCCACCGAATCCTCCACCTGCGCCTCCAGCTCCTCCGCCAGCCGTGCGGATGCGAGCGGCCCGAGCTGCGTCTGCGGATCGAGCGGATCGCCCATGCGTAATGCCTGCATCCCCGCGGAGAAGCCTGTGAGAAATCGGTCGGCGATCGCGCGATGCACGATGAACCGCTTCGCGGCGATGCAGCTCTGGCCGTTGTTGATCGTGCGCGCCTTCACCGCCATCTCGATCGCCTTGTCGACGTCCGCGCTCGGCATGACGACGAACGCGTCGCTCCCACCCAGCTCGAGCACGGTCTTCTTGAGATGCTCGCCCGCGTGCTGCGCGACGCTGCGCCCGGCGCCCTCGCTCCCGGTCAGCGTTGCCGCCGACACGCGCGGATCGGCCAGCAGGCCGGCGACGGCGTCGCTACCTACGAGCAGCGCCTGGAACACGCCGTCGGGCGCGCCCGCGCGTCGCACGAGCGACTCGAGCTCCATCGCGCAGCCGGGAACGTTCGACGCGTGCTTGAGGAGGCCGACGTTGCCTGCCACCAGCGCGGGCGCCAGGAACCGGATCACCTGCCAGAACGGGAAGTTCCAGGGCATGATCGCGAGCACGACGCCGAGCGGCTGATACGACACGAACGAGCGATGTCCCTCGTCGTCGACCTCCGCGTCGGCGACGAACGACGGGCCATGCTCCGCGTAGAACCGGCAACCGGTAGCGCATTTCGCCGCCTCGTCGATCGCCGCCTGGATCGGCTTGCCCATCTCGAGCGTCATCAACCGCCCGAGTGCGTCCTTCTCCGCGTCGAGCAGGGTTCCGAGCCGAGCCACGATCGCGGCGCGCTCGGCGACGGGCGTCCGTCGCCACCGTGGCGCCGCGTCGGCGGCCAGAGCGAGTCGGCGCTCGAGCTCCTCCGCCGAGAGCGTCGGATGTTCGGCCAGGGTGTCTCCCGTGGCCGGATTGATCGATTTCATCGTCTTCATGCGCTCCTCCGAATGCAGAGCGTGCGCGCTCACTCGATGACCGCGTCGCCCTCGCGCCACCACCCATCGCCGGTCTCGTCGCCGCCGAAGATCCGCCGCCACCAGGGCAGGCGTCGCTCGCGCTCGAGCACGGCGGTCGCGGCCGTGCGCCACTCGGCCTGCATCGCCGCCGCATCGGGGAATCGGTCGTCGGGATCCGGCGAGAACCCGCGTTGCAGCCACGAGGCGATCTCCGGAGGGAACGCCGACAGATCGATCTTTCCGGCGAGCTCGCGCGCGAGGATCGTCTTCGGATCGTGATCGCCGAACGGCGCCTCGCCCGTGAGCGCGAACACGACGATGGCGGCGAGGGAGAAGCAGTCGGCCGGCGCCTCCTGCGGCTCGCCGAGCAACTGCTCCGGGGGCGAGAACGCAGGCGTGCCGGACGCGCCCGTCGTCTCCTCGCCGGTGGGATTGGCGATGCCGAAATCGGCGATCCGCCACCGCCGATAGCGGTCGATCAGCAGGTTCTCGGGCTTGAGATCGCGGTGGATGATCCCGACCGCGTGAGCCGCGGCGAGCCCGCTCAGCACGCCATCGATCTGCGGTGCGATCTCGGCGATGGTCCGCGCGCCCGCGCGCGCGATGAGATCGCCCACGGAGCCGTTCTCGGCCAGCTCCATGGTGTACCACGCGACGTCGCCACGACTGTCCCAGTCGTAGATCGGAACGATCGCCGGGTGCGCGAGCTGCGCCGCGAGTCGCGCCTCTCGACGAAACCGTCCGACGGCGCGCTCGTCCCGCGCGACGTGTGGATGCAGCAGCTTGAGCGCGACCTCGCGACCGAGCGAGAGGTCGCGCACGCGCCACACCGAGCCGAAGCTTCCCGCACCCAGCGGCGCGATCACCTCGTAGTCGTCGGCGAGCGCCCAGCGCAGCCGCACTTCGGGTGACTCGCGCGCGGCCGCGGTGTGCTCGCCGCTCAGCGTCAGCACCGTGCGGCTGCCGACGATGCGATCCATCGCGCGGATCATCGCGGCGACGCTGCTGAACCGCTGCGATGGATCGCGATGGAGCGCCTTGTCCATCACCTGCGCGACCGACGGCGGGACGTCGGGGCGCACAAGAATGATCGGCGGGACGTCATTTCGCGGCGGCGCCTCGCCAGTGAGCGCGTTGAAGCAGAGCGCCGCGAGCTGCCACTGGTCGCTCGCCGCCGTCGGTGCCCAGGAGTCGCCCCACTCGGGGGGCAGGGGCATCTTCGTCGCGTCGGGCGCGAGACCGTCCGGCACTTCGGCGAGCGGCACGGCCCACTGCCAGCCGAGGAGCCATAGTCGGCCCATTGGTGTCGTCCACGCGGTCTCCACCGAGATCGCTCCGTGTACCGTGCCGGCGTCGTGCAGATAGGCGAGCGCGGAGCCGAGCTCGCGCACGACTCGCAGCACGGCGGGAACGTCGTCGGCACCGGCGCGGGCGAGCCGCGCGCCGATCGTCTCCCCGGCGATCCATCGGCGCAGATATCCGGGGCCGCGGCGGGTCTCCTGATACGCCGTCCAGTAGTGATACGTCGTCGGTGCGGCGGGGTGGTTGCGGTGCGCGAGCCCACGCGCCTCCGCCTCGAGCCAGTGACAGTGCTGCGGATCCGGCGCGCTCACGAGCGACAGCGAGCGATCGAGCGCGTCGACGATCTCCTGGAAGTGTCGATGCTGATCCCACAGCCCTTCCGCGCCCCAGCTCCACCCCGGCGGAAGCTGCCAATCGGCGAGGTGCTCGGGCAGGGAGTGGGTCACGCGATGCACCTCGCCGGACGTACGGAGCGGGCGCGGCGTGCCAGGGTCTGCGCGAGTCGGCGAGGCGGGGCGATTCACTCTCGCAAGTTAGCGAGCGGAGCGGGTCGGGGCAGGGCGCACCCTGCTCACAATCGTGACTGGGACAGCACCTCTTCCGCCGCGGCTTCGAGCGCGGGCAGGAGCGAGACGTCCGGCAGCACGCTCACCTCGACGATGCGCACACGCAGCGGCTGGCCGTCCAGTGGTGCCATCGACTGCAGCGACGGCACGTGCACCGTCACCGCGACAACGCGCCACATCGTGCCCTGAACCGGGTTGCCGTCGCCGTCCACCGTATCGAGCTGCAGCACCTCGCCGCGAGCGGGGATCACCGCGCTCTGACACTCGGCCAGGAGCGCCTCGTTTCGGTCGTGGCGTGTTACGCGAAGCGTGATCATGCGAGAGGCCGGAGTAGGTGCGCGGTAAGCTAGAAAGTCTGCGTCACGCGGGCCAGCGCGCCGGTGAAACTCGGGTCGCGCCACGGCGTACGATAGAGCGACACCCCTTCGTCGAGATGCCCCAATGATGATCTTCCTGCTCAGCTTTCTCGCGAGCACCGTGCTCGCCATCGTCGGTTTCGCGCAGGCTCGCGCGTTCGTCACGCGCCGCCTGCGCTACGTGGATGCCGTTCATTCCAAGCTCGCGCCATTCATCGCTGGCGTCGCTGCCGCACTGCTCGCGCTTCCGCTCGTTGCGATCATCCCCTTCGTCGGGCCCGGAACGGCCCTCTCGTTCGGGATCTCGGTTGGCGCAGGGGTACTTGCCGGCTCACGCGACGTCCGAGGCCGGCTCTCCGGATACTGACGGGCGCGGAGCCGTGGGACGGCTGATTACCTTTCGATCATGCCGTCCTCCCTCCTCTCTACCGAGATCGGTGACCCGATCAATGCACGCATCCTCGCCGTCAGCGAGGATCGCATCGCCGGCTTCCACGAGGATCCGTTCGCCGAGATCGCGCGGCTGAGCGGGCTGCCGCTCGAGACGGTGCTCGAGCGCCTGAGAGCGATGCTTGAGGCGAGAGTGGTACGGCGGATCCGGCAGACGCTCATGGCGACCAACCTCGCGCCGGGCGCGCTGGTCGCCTGGCAGGTCCCCACCGAGCGGCTCGACGCCGCCTTCGACTACCTCGTGGCGGAAGACCCCTTCTCGGGTCACGTCGTGATCCGCTCCACCGACGTGGACACTCCCGGCTCGGTCTATCGGCTGTGGACGACGCTGAAGGTGCCGCAGGGGTTCTCCATGCAGCGTCACTGCGAGCTGCTCGCCGACCGGATCGGAGCGCGGGCGTTCCGGATCATGCCGGCGAAGAGACTGTTCGCGCTCGGCGTGGGCCACGTCCGGCGTCGCGGGATGGAGCCCGGAAGTCGCTCCGAGGAGCTGGGCGAGGTGCTGGACACGAACATCGTCGACCTCAGCGCGCTGGAATGGCGGGTGCTCGCCGCTCTCAAGCGCGAGCTCGGGGCGGACGAGGTGCGTTCCGAGCCGTGGCGGGCGCGTGCCGACGAGGCGGGAGTCTCGTACGAAGAGTTCCTGCGCGTTGCGCGCGGACTGTCCGACCGTCGCGTCATCGGGCGCTTCTCGAGCTTCCTCGAGCACGTGAAGCCCTCGGCCGCGGGAGAGCGCGCGACCCGCTACAACGCGCTCTTCCACTGGCGCGTGCCGACGGGACGCGAGATCGAGGCGGGACGCGAGGTCGGCAGGCATCATATCCTCACGCACGCCTACTGGCGCGAGGGCGGTGCGGAGTTCGCCGACGTCAACGTCATGGCGGTCGCGCACGGTACCGAGAAGGCGACCGTGCTCGCGCACAAGGCGGCGATCGACCGCCATCTCGAGGAAGCGGGAATCCCGGTGAGCTACACCAACGTGTTCTGGGGCGGGCGCAGCGAGATCAAGCCTTCCGAGGTGCTGCCCGGCGAATACGAGGCATGGTGCCGGCGAATCGGGATCGATCCCGCGGCCATGCGCGCGAGCTGAGCGTGACGCAGTCGGCGCCGCGTTCGACGGAGGACGCTTGCGCCTCATCGTGATCCTCTGGCGTCTTCTGCCGATCGCGCTGGCGTTCTGGCGCGACCATCGGCGCTGGTTGTTCTTCGGCGCGCCGGCGCGCCGCACGGCGGCCGATCACGAGCGGCGGGCGTACCGGCTCGTCGCGAGCCTCGCGGCCCTCGGCCCGACGTTCGTGAAGATGGCGCAGCTCTTCGCCGGCCGGACGGACCTGCTCGCGCCCGCCTACGCGCGCGCGCTGACGACGCTCACCGACCAGGTGCCGCAGGTGCCGCTCGCCGAGATCGAGCGCGTGCTGCGTGAGGAGTACGGCGCCACGCCCGCGGAGCTGTTCGAGCGGTTCGACGAGGTCCCGATCGCCGCGGCGTCGCTCGGTCAGGTCCACCGCGCTCGGCTCGCGGGCGAGGAGGTCGTGATCAAGGTGCTGCGGCCTGGCGTGGAGGCGCTCGTCGCGGAAGACGTGCGCGTCTCGCAGCGACTCATCGCGCTGGTCGAGCGCTGGTGGCCGAACCCGCACGTCGTCGGCACCCGCGTCGTGATCCAGGAGTTCGCCGCGCGCGTCGCGGAGGAGATGGACTTCCGGCAGGAAGCCGCGCACGCTGTGGCGATCCGGGGGAATTTCGCCGGCTCACGCAGCGTGTGGATCCCGCGCGTCGTCGAGCCGATGATCCGACAGCGCGCGCTCGTGCTCGAGTACTGCCCTGGCCGTCGCGTCGATCGGCTCGACGAATGGGTGGCTGAGGGCCGAGTGCGTCCCGACCGGATCGTGCGCGAGGTGATGGAGCTCTACGCCAGGATGATGCTGGTGCACGGGCTCTTCCACGCCGATCCGCACCCGGGCAACGTGCACGTCGCCGAAGACGGCCGGATCATCCTGCTCGACTTCGGGATGGTCGTGCGCGTGCCGCTCGAGCTGCGCCGCCAGCTCGTCGCCGGAATCTTCGCGGCCATACGCCGTGACGCCGACGCTCTTGCCGAGTCTTTTCATGCGCTCGGTCTCGTGGTCACCGGCGCAGATCCCGCCGTCATCCGGCGGCTCGCCGGCACGCTGCTCTCCGTAGCGGACCAGCGCAACACGACGCGTGAGCGCGTCGAGCTGCTCGCCGACGAGGTCATCGCCGAGCTCTACGACTGGCCCATCGTGCTGCCGAGCCACCTGGTCTACTTCGCGCGCACCGCGTCCCTCATCGAGGGGCTCGGCACGCATTACGATGCGCACTTCAACGCGCTCGCGTTCGCAACGCCGATCGCGCTCTCATTGCGCTCGCGCATTCTCGCGTCGCTGTATCCCGACGGCGGACAGCCGCGCGTCGATCCGGCGCGGGTGATCGGTGCCGCGCTCGGTGCCGTCGCGCGCGTGGTGCAGCGCGCGAGCGTGGAGGTCGTGGCTGCCGTGCGCGACGCCGTTGCAAGCGCCGCTCTCCCCGAGCTTCCGACGGCCACGTCCGTCGCCGAGCGTTGACAGTTGGCCCGCCGTCTCATGTTCGCCCTCTGCCTGCACGCGGCGCCGATCACCGCCGCTGCATTCGCCCTGCCTTCTTCAGTTGCATGTTCGTGACTGCTCGACGCCCTCTCGTGCAGCGGCTCCGGAGACCGTTCGGAGCCGTGCTCACCGTCGCCCTCGCGCTGACGACGTTCGCGCATGACGCGGACGCGCAACACCGCGTCCGCGCCCGCTTCCCCGACGAGCTGCGTGGATCGAGAGAGAGCGTGCAGAAGATGTGGGACTTCGCGACGATGCACGGTCTCGTCTTCTATCAGACGCCGCGCGATATCGACAAGGCGGTGGCGGACGGGAAGCTCGTCCTGCTCGACGGCGACGGATCGTACGAGCTCACGCGCAGCGTGGGATTCTCGTACGCGACGCGCGAAGCGAAGCAGTTCGTCGTGTCGTTCGCTCCGCAATATGTGGCGGCGTGTGGCACGCCGCTCATCGTGACGAGCGCTGCACGTCCGACGAACCGGCAGCCGCGGAACTCGAACCCCTACTCCGTGCATCCCACTGGTATCGCGATCGACCTGCGTCGTCCGCCGGCCGGGCCCTGTCAGACCTGGTTGCGTAAGGCGCTCGCCGAGCTCGAAGAGCAGGGTTACATCGAGGCGACTGAGGAGCGGCGTCCGGTGCACCTGCACGTCGCGGTGCTCACCGAGCCTGGCAAGATCGCCGCGCTGCCTCCCGTCGGCAGCGGCGTTCTCGCGGGCGTCGCGCCGCGCACGCAGCGCAGCGACGGTGAGTTGGCCCTGCGCTCGACGGCACCGGCGATCCGGGTGTCGAATGCACGGGCCAGCAGACCGCCGAGCGCCGCCGACAAGGCGCTTGATGCCGGCACCTATCGCGTGCGCGAAGGCGACACCCTGTGGGACGTCGCCCGCCGGAGTGGCGTGAGTGTGAGTGCGCTGGCGAGAGCGAACCGCCGAAGCACGCGAGGGGTGCTGAAGGTGGGGACGGTGTTGCGGGTTCCGGAATCGTAAAGGCTACGCACAGCAGTACTCTACCAGTCCCGGTACCTCCTTTGTACGGAGTACGCAGTACGGCGGTGCGGCTCGTACCGCGTAGGCACTGCCGACTCACCGACCGCAGCTCGCCAGCAACCTCCTCGGCGCCGCCGCATTCGGGTACAGCTCGCGAGCCATCCCTGCGTGCACACGCACGTTCGCGCACGAGCCTCGCCTGGCGTACGACTCGGCCAGCCGGAGGTGAATGCGGTAGCTCCCCGGGTCGAGCTCCGCGGCGCGTTCGATGCGAGTGGCGCGCGTGTTCGACTCGAACACGTCCATGGCCGCCAGCTGCGTGGTGCTCCGCGCGATCGCCAGGCCGCCGAGAATCGTCACGAGGAGCATCGCCGCCACGCGTCGCGCCGTCGTCAGCTCGGCGATCGTGCGCGCGCGCGAAGGTGGCGACAGCGCGCCGAGCAGTCCCCACGCGATGAGTGCAGGGGCAGGGAGCAGCAGCACCGCGTCGAAGGTGCTCACGACGAGCAGCACCGCGACGGTGCCGAGCAGCGCCCACGCCGAGAGCGCATGCTCGGGATCCCCCTCGGTGCGCAGCGCTCGCACGGCGTCCACCAGCAGCGCGACCATCGCCAGCGCCAACAGCACGAACGCCACCGGCCCACGCTCCGAGAGAAACGTCATCCAGTCGCTGCTCGGCCACGGATTCGCCGTCATGCCGTCCGACCCGAGCGATGGATCGCCGGGCGACGCGAACTTCGGATAGACGACCGCCCAGTTGCCCGGGCCCACGCCCAACACCGGGTGATGCAGTGACATCCGCGCCGAGTTCGTGTACTGCACGAGCCGCCCGCGCCCGCTCCCTTCGCGGTAGTTCACGACGCTCCGCGCCGTCTCGAGATATGGCGAGTCGCTCTTCCAGTTCAGCGTGTTGGGCAGAACGAGCGCCAGCGCGCCTCCCGCTGCGGCGATGACGAGCAGCAGCGGCAACCGGCGCCAGCGGACCATTCCCCGCGCGCGCTTGACGGCGAGATAGGCGAAGGCGATCAGCACGACGACGCACGCGATGAGCGCCAGCCATGCCGCGCGGCTGCGCGACAGCACCAGCGCCCCCGCGACCACCGCCAACGCTGCGCTCCACCACCCGAACGCGCGCGGCGACTCGGCGCGCAGAGTCGACACCAACAGCGCGGGGAACACGATCACGCACAGATGCGCCATGAAGTTGCGATTGCCGAACGTGCCACCCGGGGCGCGGTTCAGGCTGAACGCATCGATGCGCAGGCCGTACGTCTGCAGCAGTGCGGTGAGCGCGCCGACCACTCCCGCGAGGGCCAGCGCCGCGATCAGCCAGCGTGCGTGGCCGGCGCGGGCCACCACCCGCGAGCACCAGAAGCAGGTCGCGCCGGATAATGAGAGAGCAACGGCGCGCCCCGCCGCCCACCAGTTGGTGGCGAACAGCGCCGAGACGAGACCGAGCGCCAGGAACAGACCGAGCAGCTGGTCGACGCGCGAGAGTCGTAGCGCGCGGGCACGCACGAGGCAGCACAGACCGGCGACCGTCGCGACTGCGTGCAGGACGAGCTCCTTCGGCACGAAGAAGCGATCGAGCTCGAATTGCTTGTACACCGCCGCCGCCACCACGACCGCAATCGCGCCGACCTGGAGGACGACGAGGGCGGCGCGTTCCGGGAAGGCGGGCACGGACGTCGAAACGTCGGGGCGCATGCGGTCGGTCGGGAGCACGCGGGAATGTATCCGGGCGCGCGCTCCGGGGCAGGGCGCGGACTGGATGACGCGCGACACGGCCCGTATCGTGCAGCGCAGCAGCGCGTACCCACCCGACGAACATCTCCCGGAGAATCGCCATGACGTGCGCGAAAGTGGTTGGTCGAGTGGTCCTGATCGTCGGCACACTGGCGAGCCTGCAGGGCTGTGCCGGACTCGCCGGCATGCGCGTCGCACCCCTGCCGCAGGAGAACTCCTCCTCGCAGCGCAGCATGCTGAGCCTGTTCAACCCGCTGCCCTTCCAGCACCGCAGCCTGAGCGAAGGGATCTGGCTGCGCGCGCCCGAGGATCGCAATCCGCGCTATCGCTATCTCGGCTACTGAGCGGCGAGCCACCGCATGCAATGCGGGCGTCCTGAGTGGGACGCCCACATTGCATGCGAGCCCTCTGGATCAGCGCAGGCGCACGACGCGAGCGAAGATCGGCCCCTGAGTGGGGATTGTGATCGTGGCAGTCGCGCCGGCCGGAACCGAGAAGCGGTAATACGCGGCGGCTCCGCCGATGAGCGTGCCCGACGCCGCGCCGGCTGACAGCGTCTTCACCGCGAGCGGATAGGCAGTACCTGTTCTGGTCAGCGCCTTGAACACGCTGTGCCAGTTCCAGCTCGGCTGCGTGTGCTCCACGGGAAGGCCCGGCACCACATCATCCGCGTAGTGCGACACGTTCCAGTCGTGCACCTTCGTCGCGATGTCGCCACCGAACACCGCCGTGAGGTTCGGTAGACCCGTCCTCGCGGTGTTCACGAGCGCCTGCCACGTAGCGGGCTCCGAACCTCCCTTCCGGTCCGCGAGGTAGCGGAGGAGGTTCCAGGTCGCCCCGCGCGTCGCGAGGCTGTCGTCGTCTCGGAATGGTGAATTGTCCGAAGGCGCTTCGAGGAAGGAGCTGTAGCGCCCTGCATTCGATATCATGTCCACATTGAATGCAATGCGGATCGCATTGGTGCTTCGGATCTTGATCGTATCGATGTTCTGTCGCGACGTGAGATTGGCCTCGTGGTAGAACAGGAGCTCCTCGGCGATGTGGCTCAGTCCCTCGTTGAGCCAGGTGACTTCGAAGTCCTCCACCCCCTGAGTCACGTACAGTCGCCGCGAGGCGTTGATCAGATGCTGGAACTCGTGCGCGAGCACGGACGTCGTCACGCTGTCGACGAAGCTGGTCGCGCGCGCGTTCCCGTTGATCACGCCCGTCGGATCCGGCGCGAGAAGGTAGAACATCTCACTGTAGTTGCTGCCCGCGCATCCCGGACCGAACTCCTGCGTGTTGGCAGTGGGGAAGAGATCGCGACTGAAGAAGAACCCCCCCACGTACGACGATGAGTTCCTTGGCGTCAGCTCGTTCACGGCGGACGTGAACAAAAGGACGATCTTGCCATTCTTGTCGACGTCGGCCGGCGCGCCGAAGTTCGCGATGTCGAGCGGATACACCAGTGTGTCGAACCGCGCGGCGAAGCGCTGAAAGTCGGCGGTACTGAACCCGCCGGCCGGATTCTGCGTGTCCGAAAGCACGATCGACTGTGTACCAATCGCCACGATGCGCGCGTCGCGATTGACGGATGGTTCGCAGACTGCCTGGCCGACGTTCACGCTGACGATGTCGCCGACCTGTGGGGCGGCGATCCCGATGCTTCGCGAGATGCCACCCGGGCGCGCGGTGCCCGACCGGTACGCCGCGCGCGCGCCGCCGAATCTGCCGGCGAATCGCGTCCCGGTTCGCGCATTGAGCCGCATTCCGTACGAGATGTCGAGGGTCGGAGCGCTCGCCGCCGGACCGGCGACCGCCGCGGCGTCCGTCAGCGGGATGAGCGCGGTCGCCGGTGCGGACACCGCGCCGGCAGGACCGGTCCCCGTCGTCGTCACCTGGTAGTTTGTCTTGGCCGAGATCGACGCCAGACCAGTGTCGACGACGACCAGCACGTCCTCCGTGCCCGTCGGACCACCGTCGAGCGTGACGGGAGCGTTGCCGCTCACTGCTACCCCCTCGCCCGGACCGAGAGATCCGTCGTCGGCTCCAGGTCCCGACGAATCCTTGCAGGCGGCGAGCATGAGAGCGGCGACAACAGCCAGAGTGCTGCGGACGTGCGCTGCGCGCCGTCGAATCGTCGTCATCGGATTTTCCCCTTGTCGTCCACGTTGCTCGTGGACCCGCCCCTAGCACTCCACAGGCCGTGCCACCGCGTCGTCAGGCTTCCGCCTTGCGGTTTCGGGATTTGTTCGGTAAAGTATTCCCGGTTCGGGACCCGTCCAGTGGAGACCCCGTGCAGCAGACGATGTTCGTTCAGGAGGATCACACGCGACCGGGCTTTCCCCCTCTCCTGGGCGAGCAGAAGGACATTCGGTATTTCGGCACCGATCCGAGAAGCCTGCTGAACAGTCCGGCCACGACGGGGATGAGCTTCTGGTCCCTGAATCCGTACGTGGGCTGCGCGTTCGGCTGCGCGTACTGCTACGCACGATATGCCCATCGTTACGTCGCGGAGCGACTCACCGCATCCGACGCGACGGCGAATGGCGCGCGCGACGAGCTGGCCGAGCTGCCGCCATGGCTGGCGTTCGAGCGCCGCATCTTCGTGAAGCGTGAAGCGGGCGCCATCCTTCGCCGCGAGCTCCGTCGTCCCGCGCGCTTCAAGGCGCTGCAGCGGGAGACGGTCGTGATCGGGACCGCGACCGATCCGTATCAGCCCGCCGAGCGGCGATTCCGCATCACGCGTGGCGTCCTCGAGACGCTCGCTGAGCAGCGAGGGCTCTCCGTCACCATCATCACCAAGAGTCCGCTCGTCACGCGCGACGTCGATCTGCTCCTGCGCGTCGCCGCGCACTCGAAGCTCTCGGTGCACGTGTCGCTCATCACGATCGACCGCGAGCTCGCGCGCCGTCTCGAGCCGCGCGCGCCGACACCAGAGGCCCGTCTGCGGGCGATCGCGCGCCTGCGTGCGCACGGCATCGAGGTCGGCGTCAATGTGATGCCCGTGCTTCCGGGCATCACGGACGCGCCGCAGCTCCTCGACGCCCTGGTGCGCGCCGTCGCCGAGTCGAAGGCGTCATACCTCGGCGCATGTGCGCTCCGCCTGCAGTCGGCGGCCCGGCAGCGCTATCTGCCCTTCATCGAGGCCGAGTTCCCGCAGCTCGCGGCGAGATATCGCTCGACGTACGGTCGCAGCGCGCAGGTCGGCGAGCGCTATCGGCAGGGGCTCCGCGAGCATTTCCGCGCGCTCTGTGCGGCGCACGGCGTCGTGTTCGACCGCTATTACAAGACCGAGGACGACGACGACGAATCGAGCGACGATGCGCCGGCAACCGATCGCGACGCTCCCGTCCAGCTCTCGCTGCCACTGTAGCGCGACGCGAGACCGTCGGCGAACGTTGTCGCATGAGCGAGAACTTCCGAGTTCGCGCGGCGCGGCGTGACGACATTGCCGTCATCGAGCGCCTGATCGAGCGCTCGGTGCGGGAGCTGAGCGTTCGGTACTACGACGACGCGCAGATCGAGAGCGCGCTCAGGTTCATGTTCGGCGTCGATTCGCAACTCGTCGACGACGGTACGTATCACGTCATCGAGGCGGACGGTGCGCTCGCGGGAGCCGGCGGATGGAGCCGGCGGCGCACGCTGTTCGGCGGCGATCAGTGGAAGCACGGCGCCGACGAGCTGCTCGATCCGTCGCGGGAGCCGGCTCGCATCCGCGCGTTCTTCGTCGATCCGTCCTGGTCGCGGCGTGGCCTGGGCCGCTCCTTGTTCGACGCCTGTCTTCGGGACGCGCGCGCGGCGGGATTCCATCACCTCGAGCTGATGGCGACACTGCCGGGCGAGCCGCTCTATCGAGCGCTCGGATTCTCCCCTGACGAGCGCGTCGAGCTCGCGCTTCCGGACGGTGTCCGGGTGCCGCTCGTGAAGATGTCTCGTTCCATCGACTGACGACGGACGAAGCGCATCACGCGCTGGGGCGCAGGATCTCGAACCGACAGCGCGCGCCAGCCGAGCGGTCACACCGCTCGCGCACGGGGAGGCCGACCACTCGCCCGACGATCTCCTCGACGGCGTGGCAGGCCTGCGGCTCCTCGCGCACGACCGCCGCGAGCGGACAGGCATGACCGCGAAGGAGGTAGCCCTCCGGGGTGCGCTCGACGTCGATCTCCGAGCCGAGCGAAGAGAGGAGGGCCGCGGCGGCGCGCACGCGTGTGTCGAGCGAGCCGCTCTTCGGCTTATCCGGCCCGAGCCGGCGGCCGACCTCCCGGAGCAGCTCGTCGAGCTCGCGCGGTGAAGTACGCTCGGCCAGCGTCCGGAGCAGGGTGGCGAGCACCGGCGCATACGCGCTGGAGAGCGAGGGCTCTGCCTTCTCGGCGATCGCGTAGGTGACCGCCGGCTTGCCCGCACCGGGCCCCTGACGGCTGCCTGTGGGGGTCACCACACCCTCGCGCTCGAGGAGCTGGAGATGTGTCCGCACCGCGTTGTCCGTCACCCCGAGCGAGGTGGCCAGCTCCTCGACGGTCGACGCTCCGCGGCGCAGCAGCGCGATGATCCGGCCCCGCACCGGGCCCCCGATCTGACGTTCCCACCAACGCATGGGCTCCCTCCCAGGATGGGCGAAAGATAATGCTGCCGTCAATAAGTCAATAAAAACATTGACAAATTAGGTGCGGCTCGGCATCGTGGGCCGGAAGCCCCGCTGCGTCCGCAGCGGCGACGTCCACCCAATCGGAGGTCATCTGTGAAGATTCCGCACCGCAGTACCGGCTACTTCCTCACTGCAGCGCTCGCAGCCCTCGCTGGTCTCTCACCACTGCGCACCGCCGCCGGCCAGGCCGCCAGGCTGGACGACCCAACGATCATCGCGATCTTCGACGCGGCCAACAGCTGGGACATCGAGACCGGGGCGCTCGCGGTCAGGAAGGGGACGACGAAGGAGGTTCGGGACTTCGGAGCGATGCTCGAGCGCGACCACACGGCGGTTCGGCAGCAGGGACGCGACCTGGTGAGGAAGCTCGGTGTGCACCCGACGCCGCCCCGGGACTTCGCGATGGCGAAGGATCACGCGGCGGCGATGAAGTCCCTTCGTTCGAAGACGGGTAAAGCGTTCGACCGCGACTTCCTCGAGCACGAGGTGGCCTTTCACAAGGCCGTGATCGACGCCGTGAACACCTCGCTGCTTCCGGCGCTCAAGAACGAGGAGGCACGGGCGCTGGTCACCAAGGTCGCCCCCGCGTTCCAGGCGCACATGGCTGCCGCGCAGAACCTGCTCGACAAACAACTCGCGACGCGCTGATCGCGCGCAGGCCATCGTCGCGTTGCGCAACGCGACGACGGCCTGCGTTGGTCAGCGATGCGCCTGCTGCTGTTTCGAGATCCGTTGGGGAGCCGGCATCGGACCGAGAAGGAATGCCGAGACCAGCATCGCGATGCCGAGCACGACCGAGGTCGCTATCGGGAGCATCGATCGGTGCTCGTAGAAGAAGGGAACGATCACGAGCAGTGCTCCCCCGACAGCGATCGCGATGCGCCCCGGCAGGGGACGCTTCTGGGCGACGATCACGCCGAGCACGCCCAGAATCCCGCCGACGCCGAACGCAAACCAGTTGTAGCCCGCGCCGCGATCCGCAGTCACCTGATACGAGAGCGTCGAGAAGATCAGCGGTCCCCACATCGCGTTGCCCAGTGCCGTAACCGACGCGACGATCGCCACGAGGTCCGCCCACCAACGCACGCGCCGTGTTGAAGTGTCTGCCATGAAGCACCTTCGCTGCTGGAGTTGATTCACCCACGGCATCAGTCGTACAAAAAGCACACCGCGCGGCGAGATGACGTAACACGCGCGGAATCGGTGCGTTGACCAGAGCGCACAGCACCATCATACGGCGTGCTCGCCGCGATCCGCTCCGCCGCCGTCCTCGGCATCGACGCGTACGACGTGACCGTCGAGGTCGACGTCGCGTTGGGTCTGCCGCAGTGGACCACGGTCGGGCTGCCGGCGAGCGCGGTAAAGGAGAGCCGCGAGCGGGTCGGCGCGGCGTTGCTCAACTCGGGCTTCGCCGTGCCGCCGCGGCGGATCACCACCAACCTCGCGCCAGCCGACATTCGGAAGGAAGGCACCGCGTTCGATCTTCCCATCGCGCTCGGTGTGCTCGTCGGCACCGGCGTCGTCGACGCGGACGCCGTGGCGCGTCACACCTTCGTCGGCGAGCTCGGGCTGGATGGCAGCGTTCGTCCAGTGCGGGGCGCGCTGTCGATCGCGCGAATGCTGTCCGTTCTTCACGGCGCCGCTGGCGATCGGGCGTTAGTGCTGCCGCGCGCGAACGTGGCCGAGGCGTCGCTCGTGCCGACACTGCCGCTCGCGGCGCCCGAGACGCTCGCGGAGCTCGTCGGCTGGCTCAGACGCGGCGGCGTGCTGCCCGCGCCGAGCCATGACGCGCCAGCGCCCGTGCTGGAAGGTGCGGTCGACTTCGCCGACGTCGCAGGGCAGGAGAGTGCCAAGCGCGCGCTCACGATCGCCGCCGCCGGCGGGCACGGCGCCCTGTTGATCGGCCCGCCCGGCGCCGGCAAGACGATGCTCGCGCGGCGGCTTCCGACGATCCTCCCGGAGATGACGAGCGCCGAATCGCTCGAGGTGACGGCGATTCACAGCGTGGCGGGGCTGCTCGATCCCACGCTCGGCACCGTCATGCGGCGGCCTTTTCGCGCGCCCCACCACTCGGTCTCCATGGCGGGGCTCGTCGGTGGCGGTTCGTCGCCGCGTCCGGGCGAGGTGAGTCTCGCCCATCACGGCGTGCTCTTCCTGGATGAGCTGCTCGAGTTTCCGCGCTCGGTGCTCGAAGCGCTGCGCCAGCCGATGGAGGATGGCACGGTGTCCATCGCACGGGCGATGGCGTCACTGCGATTCCCCGCGCGGTTCGCGCTCGTCGCGGCCATGAACCCCTGTCCGTGCGGCCACGCCGGCGACCCCGCGCATCAGTGCGCGTGTGCGGCGGCGGAGGTGCTCCGATACCGGGGACGACTCTCCGGTCCGCTGGCCGACCGCATCGATCTCCACGTGCCCGTTCCCGCCGTGAGTCTCACGCGGCTCGCCTGTCGGGAGCCTGGTGAACGATCGGCGGCGATCCGCGAGCGCGTCGAGCTGGCGCGCGGCCGGCAGCGGCAGCGCTACGGCACCGACACCGCCTGCAACGCGCGCGCACCCGGACGCTGGCTCGACGCGCATGGGGGACTCGACGCGGCCGCCCGCACGCTGCTCGAGAGCGCTGCCGACCGATTGCACCTCTCCGCGCGCGCCTTCCATCGCGTGCTGCGCGTGGCGCGTACGATCGCCGACCTGGAGGGCAATGCGTGCGTGGAGTCCGTGCACGTCGCCGAGGCGATCGGATATCGACCACGCGGCGTCGAGAGCGCGGCAGCTCTCGCGGCCGAAGTGGCGTGAGAAGTGGCGTGAGAAGTGGCGTGAGAAGTGGCGTGAGAAGTGGCGTGAGACCATCGCTTCGCTCGGGCGTCATCAAGCGATGGTTCTGCCCCCCGACACACCTCGTCGCGTCTGGCCGCTCCGGCTCATGGCGCTCGTGCTGTTCGCGCTCGGCCTCGTGCCGATGGCGAACCTCGTCGCCCCTGGCGTCGGCCTTCAGTGGTGGGGGCAATCGGTGCGGCTCTGGGCGCTGTGGGCCGTCGCGGTCGTCGCCCTCGCGCTGCTGATCGCCCGCACACTTCCACGGCTCTGCGATGACCTGCCCGCACGCTACGAGCGCGCGCTGCTGCGGCCACCGCGCGTCGTGTTCATGGCGCTCGTCGGCATCGCCATCTGCCTGCTGGGGGTGTTCTTCGCCTGGCACTTGTTCGGTCTCGAGCCGTTGACGATCGACGAGCTCTCGCTCCAGTGGCAGGGCCGGCTGCTCGCGGGCGGCCGACTGTTCGCACGAGCCGAAGCGCACCCCGAGTTCTTCAGCACGACGCAGACGGTGGTCGTCGGCGACCGTTGGTTCACGCACTTCCCATTCGGTCCCGCGGCCATCCTGAGTGTCGGTATCGCGGCGGGAGTGCCGTGGCTGGTGAACCCGATCCTGGCCGCGATCGGCGCGCTCGTCGTGTATCGGTTCCTCGCGGCGACGACCACGGAGCGCGAAGCGCGAACGGTGGCGCTCCTGTTCGCGATCTCGCCGTTCGTACTGTTCATGGCGGCGACGCAGCTCGACCACATGCCGGCGCTCGTCGCCATGTGGACGGCGGTCGCGGCGCTCCCGGGGTGGGTGCGGGCGGCCTCGCCGGGGCAAGCGCGTCGGCACGCGGCGATCGTCGGCCTCGGGCTCGGGATCGCGGCTACGATCCGACCGTACGACGCGGCGCTCTGCGCGATCGTGATCGGCCTCTTCCAGCTCCGCGAGATCCGCCGGGATCGCTCGCGCGTCGGCTCGCTCGCGGTGCAGGTGCTCGCCGGATGCGTCCCCGTCGTCTTGCTGCTCGCCACGAATGCGGCGACGACCGGTCATCCGCTCGTGTTCGCATACGATGCGCTCAACGGACACGCGCATCGTCCCGGCTTCCATTTCGACCCGATGGGGGAGCTGCACACTCCCCGTCGCGGCGTGTTCAACGTCTCGGCGTATCTCCTCCGACTCGACGCGACGCTGCTCGGATGGCCAGTCCCCGCGCTGCTGCTCGTAGTCGCCGCGCTGGCCTGGCAGCGCCGCGAGAACCGGTGGGACGAGCTCGTCATCGGACTGCTCGGCGCGCTGCTGGTCGGCTACTGGTACTTCTGGGGTGAGGGCCGCGCACTCGGACCACGGTTTCTGTTCATCGGCGCGCCGATCTTTCTGCTGTACGTGGCGCGATTCCCCGGAGCGCTGCGCGACCGCATGAGGCGGCCCATCTGGCGACGTGCTGCAACGGTCATCATTCCGCTCTGGATCGCCCTCGGATGGCTCCTCCCGGCGAGCCTCGCCCAACCGAACGGCGTGTCGGCGCTGGCGCGGCGCGCGCGGGAGCTGCCCGTGGCCACGCGACTGATCGACGAGGCGCTGGCGGAGCAACCGTTGACCAACGCGTTGGTCTTCATCGCCGACGGATGGCGCGCCCGATTGGTCGCGCGCCTGAGCGCGCTCGGTGCGCGGCCGTTCGCGGCGTACAAGATCGTCGAACACTACGACGCGTGCCGGATCCAGCAGCTGTTGGACTCCGCCGAGCGCCTGCCGGCGCCGTCGCTGCGCGCCCGCTATGTGTTCTCGTCGCTCGATGGCCCACGAATCGCCGTCCCCCTGCCGGGGATGGCGCTCGCCGACCAGCTCTCGTTCGAGCCGGATCGCGTGCTCACCCCGGCCTGCGAGGCAGAGCTGACCTCGGCGCCATCGTACGGTGCGGACTACGTCCGCTACCTCCCACGCAACGGCACGAACGCTGAGGGACGCCTCGATGGCGCCGTCGTGTACGCGCGTGACTTCGGCTCGCGCAACGCGCTGCTGCGTGAACGCTTCGGCCGGCGTGTCTGGTACCGCGCACGGATCGTTCGGGAGAACGGCGCCCTTCGCGCGCGGATCGAGCCACTGGCACACTGATTGTCGCCACCAGGCCGGCGGACTACGTTCGGGAGCATGACGACAATCGCGATCATCGGCCCGGGTGCGATCGGCGGTGTGCTCGCCGCGTGGCTCGCGCAGGACCCCGACCATGCCGTCACCGTGTGCGCGCGCACGCCGTTCGATCGGCTGGGGGTCGAGACGGCGACCGGCGCGATAGTGGCAACGCCGCGCGTCGTCACTGATCCGGCGGACGCGCGTCCGGTGGACTGGGTGCTGATCACCACCAAGGCGTACGACGCCGCAAGTGCGGCACGGTGGCTTCCGGCCGTCTGCCGCGAGGATACGCCGGTCGTGGTGCTGCAGAACGGCGTTGAGCACGTGGAGCGCTTCGCGCCGTACCTCCCGGTGGAGCGGCTTGTTCCGGCGGTGATCGACTGTCCCGCCGAGCGCACCGCGCCGGGCCGCATGCGTCAGCGCGGTCCCTCCTGGATCGTCGTTCCCGACACCGCATGCGGGCGCGCCTTCGTCCCGCTCTTCCGCCGGACCAACTTCGACGTGTCGACGGGCGACTTCACCTCGCGCGCCTGGGCGAAGCTGTGCATCAACGCCCCCGGCGCGATCTCGGCGATCCTCATGAAGCCGACCGGCGTGATCCAGATCGATCCGATCCCCGAGCTCACGCGCGGGATCGTGCGCGAGTGTGTCGCGGTGGGCCGAGCGGAGGGAGCGACACTCGCCGACGCGATCGTGGAGGAGGTCGTCGCGGGAGCGCGCAAGGCGCCCGCCGATTCGCTCAACTCGTTGATCGCCGACCGGATGGCCGGGCGTCCGATGGAGATCGACGCCCGCAACGGCGCGATCGTGCGGTTCGGTCGCAGGCACGGGATTCCGACGCCGCTCAATGAAATGGCGGTCGCGCTGCTCGTCGCGGCGCAGGACGCACGGACCTTTCACGCATAGCCTTCACGCCTCTCGCAGGCGCCGGAGTTTGTCAGCGCACGCGACATAATCGGCGACGCATCTCCACCGTGGCGCGGCGGACCGGCCCGGTGCAACTTGGGCGGGTTCCGTCATCGTCTTCGCCGCTGCCTCGTGCCGAACGCCTCTCACATCGCACCGATCGCCATGGTGCTGCTCATCCTGGCGATCATCCTCTCCGCCGCGCGGCTCGGTGGAAGCATCGCGGAGCGATTCCAGCAGCCGGCGGTGCTCGGGGAGCTGCTCGTCGGCGTGGTGCTCGGTAACCTGCCCGGTGTGGCGCGTCAGTTCTCCACCATCGTGCGCGGCGATCCGATGATCGCGATGCTCGCCGAAGTCGGCGCC
>JBJMNN010000159.1:0-57711 GCA_045804245.1 Gemmatimonadaceae bacterium
GATCGACTCGTCCGCTTCACGGGCGATCTGCTGCCACGCGTCGGGTGACAGCTCGCCGACGTGCGCCCGGAGCTCCGCCTCGGCGCGCTCGTCGTGCCGCTGTTGTTCCTCTTCCTCGATCGCCGTGAGCCGCAGCGTGAGCGACGCGAGCTCGGCACGCAGGCCTTCCGTGTGCTCCTTGAGCTGCTCGACGACGGCATCAAGCCGGTCGTGATAATCGGCGTGCACGCGCGTGAAGACGCGCTCCGGCGTGGTCGCGCGGCGAGCTTCGAGCGCGGCCAGCCACTGCTCGTATTTCCGCCGTTCGGCCATGAGCGACTCGACGAGCGTGAGGGAGCTGTCGTCCCCCTCGCCCCGCTGGCCTTCCGCGCCCGTCTCCTGGTGTTGCTGCGTCCCGTCGCTCATTCGTCCTCCTCGTCCACATCGATGCGTGCAGCGTCCGCTTCCCAACCCGCTCGCGCCGCCTCGCGGGCCGCCCGGAGCGCCGCGATGTCCTCCGCGCGCAGCGGGGTCACCGGTCCGATCTGCGACGCCGCATGCAGGATGCGTGCGGCGTGCTCCAGGCTTTCCATTCGTTGATGCGCCAATCGCAGCGTCGGTCCGACCGTCGTCGCGCCGTGGCTCGCCAGCAGAAACGCATCGTGATCGGCCAGGTACGGCGCCATGGCGTCGCCGAGTGCGGGCGTGCCGGGCAGGGCGAACGGAACCAGCGGTACGCGGCCGAGGTGGAAGATAACTTCGGGCAGCACCGCGTCCATGAAGTCGCGGCCGGCGACACCGAACGCGGTCGCGACCGGCGGATGCGCATGCACGATCGCACGCACGTCCGGCCGCTCCTGGTAGATGCGAAGATGCATCCCTACTTCGGACGAGGCGGACAGGTCCCCGGTCACCTGTTTCCCCTCGGGCGTCAGCTCGACGAGGGCGTCCGGCGTCACGTCCACCTTCGACAGCCCGGACGGCGTGACCAAGATGTGGCCGCTTGGGAGCCGCACGCTGACGTTCCCGTCCTGGCCGGCGATCAGCCCGCGATCGTACAGCCGGCAGCAGACGGCGACGACCTCCTCGGCGAGCGACTGCCGCGACATGGCGGCGCTAGACGGGCCGTCGATGGATGACGCGACCGTCCACGACGGTGAGATCGACCAGCCCGCGCAGCGACTGGCCCGCGTAGGGTGTGTTCCGCCCCTTCGACGCGAAGCGCGACGGATCGACGGTCCACTCTGCGTCCGGATCGAACACGGTGACGTCGGCGATCGCGCCCTTGCGCAGGGTTCCGCCGGGCAGCTTGAACAGGCGAGCCGGCGCGCACGACATCCGCTCGACGAGCAGCGGTAGGCTGACGATCCTCGAGTGGACGAGCCACGTCAGGTTCACCGCGAGCGCCGTCTCCAGCCCGACGATCCCGTTGGGCGCGTCGGCGAACTCACGCTCCTTCTCGTCGTAGTGGTGCGGCGCGTGATCCGTCGCGATGACGTCGATCGTGCCGTCCTTCACCGCAGCCTGCAGCGCGTCGACATCGGCCTGGGTGCGGAGGGGCGGATTCATCTTCGCGTTGGTCTCGTATCCCTCCACGGCCGACTCCGTGAGGGAGAGGTGATGCGGACACACCTCCGCGGTCACGTTGATACCGCGCTCCTTGCCCCAGCGAATCAACTCCACCGAGCCGCGCGTGCTCATGTGACAGAGGTGGATGTGGCCGCCCGTGAGTCGCGCGAGGAGGATGTCGCGAATGGCCATGATCTCCTCGGCCTCGGCCGGAATACCGCGCAGGCCGAGCCGGGCGCTCACGAGCCCTTCGTTCATCGCGCCGCCGGCAGCGAGCGTGGGTTCCTCACAGTGGTCCGCCACCGGGATGCCGAACGTACGCGCGTACTCGAGCGCCGTGCGCATCAGCTGCGCACTGACGACCGGCTTGCCGTCGTCGCTCACCGCGACCGCACCGGCGCCGACCATCTCCCCGAACTCGGCGAGCGTCTCGCCCTTCTCGCCGATCGAGATCGCGCCGATCGGATACACGCGTGCGGCAGCGGCGCGGCGCGCCTGCCCCAGGATGAAGCCGACCGCCGCCTGATTGTCGGTGACGGGATCCGTGTTCGGCATCGCACAGACAGCAGTGAACCCGCCGGCCGCGGCGGCGCGCGCACCGGACGCGATCGTCTCTACCTCCTCGCGTCCGGGCTCGCGAAGATGGCAGTGCACGTCGATGAATCCGGGACTCACGAGCCGGCCGACGCAGTCGATCGTCTCGAGCTCGTCGCCGTCGCGGCGCACCTCGCCGACACGGCCGACGGCCTCGACGACACCGCCACTGAGCAGCACGTCGCCCGTCTCGTCGAGGTTCTGCGACGGATCGATGATGCGGCCGCCGCGCAACAGCAGCATGCCGGCCTTTGCGGCGCGGCTCATCGGCCCCCCTTCGCGACTTCGGCCAGCTCGGGGCGACCGCCCGCGAGGAGATAGAGCACCGCCATGCGTACGGCCACCCCGTTCGTCACCTGGTTGAGGATCACGCTGTGCGGCCCGTCGGCGACGTCGGAGTCGATCTCGACGCCACGGTTCATCGGGCCCGGGTGGAGGATGAGCAGGTCTTTCGGGGCGCGATCGAGCCGGTCGCGCGAGACACCGAACACGCGATTGTATTCGCGGAGCGATGGGATGTAGCCGGCCTGCATGCGCTCGAGCTGCAGGCGCAGCACGTTGAGCGCATCCGCCCACTGGATAGCGTCCTCGATCCGGGAGAACACTGTGACGCCCAGCTCGTCGATCGCGTTCGGCAGCAACGATCGCGGGCCGCACACGCCGACCTCGGCGCCCATCTTCGTCAGCCCCCAGATGTTCGAACGCGCGACGCGCGAGTGCAGCACGTCGCCGCAGATGCAGATCTTCAGCCCCTCGAGCTTGCCGAAGTGATCGCGCAGGGTGAGCAGGTCGAGCAGTCCCTGCGTCGGGTGCTCGTGCGTGCCGTCGCCGGCGTTAATGACGTTGGACTCGATGCGCTCGGCGAGGAACTGCGCGGCGCCCGATGCGCCGTGGCGGATCACCACCATGTCGATCCGCATCGCTTCGAGATTGCGCGCCGTGTCGACCAGCGTCTCTCCCTTGCTCACGCTCGAGCCGGAGGCGGCGACGTTGACCGTGTCGGCCGAGAGCCGCTTCTCGGCGAACTCGAACGACACGCGCGTGCGCGTCGACGCCTCGAAGAAGAGATTGACGATCGTCGAGCCGCGCAGCGTCGGCACCTTCTTGATGGCGCGCTCGCTGATCTCCTTGAACGGCTCGGCGGTGTCGAGGATGAGGCGAATCTGTTCGCCCGAGAGGTGCTCCAGTCCGAGCAGGTCCTTCCCGAGCGACCCCGTCACGTCGCGCCCGTGCCGGCGACGACGACGGCGTCGCGCTCGTCCAGGTCCGCGACGAGCACGTCGACCCGATCGTTCGGCGCCACCTCGAGCGTCTTGCCGACGACGTCGGGCTGGATCGGCAGCTCGCGACCGCCCCGGTCGATCAGCACGGCCAGGGCGATCCGCCTTGGCCGGCCGAAGTCGGCCAGCTCGTCGAGCGCCGCGCGTACGGTGCGGCCCGTGTAGAGCACGTCGTCGACGATGACGACATGCTTGCCGTCGATCGCCCACGGCAGATCCGTCGGCCCGACGACGGGCCTCGGCCCAACCGTCTGCAGGTCGTCGCGGTAGAGCGTGATGTCGAGCGCGCCGCTCGGCACGAGCACGCTCTCACGATCGCGGATGGACGAGACGATGCGCGCCGCGAGCTGCACGCCGCGGCGCTGGATCCCTACGATGATGAGGTCGTCCGTCCCGTCGTTCAGCTCGACGATCTCGTCGGCCATCCGACGCAGCGTTCGATCCATGGCGCGCGCGTCGAGGACGGTGTTCTGGCGGTCGGTCATGGGGAGGCAATATGGCCGACGGTGCCACGAATTTGAAGCGGACGGGGTGGGATTCGAACCCACGGTACGCTTTCACGTACACACACTTTCCAGTTCCGCACGTTCGCGCCTCATTTCGGCTACGTTGGCCGCAGAGCGCGATTTAGCGATTCGGCTTCGCCGATCGCGTCTACGCGATTAGGCGACGTTGGCCGGTCCGTGGGGCACACTTTGGGCACAGTCGGGGCGTAACTCTCAACGCTCAACGATCGCGGTCCATCGTCAACACGTGGAGGCAGAACAAATGGACGCATCCGATATCCTGCACGTCGTACTCGAACAGAACGGCATTCACACCCTCTACGTGAAGGGTGGCGACGTGATTCTCTTCAACCCCGAATCGGGGAAGGTGTTGAGCGTGACGAAGCTACCGAGCGACGAGGACGTCGAAAACGCCAGAAGGAACCCCGCGGTGCGGGTGGCGACCAGCCACACGCTGCGTCTCTAGATCTCGTTGACGAATACACCGTCCGGCGTGGCGACGCATGGCACTCCTCTGGTGGGACTTCGACTACGAGCCGGTGCCCCGTTCGCCCGTCGCGCGTGACGAAGCGATGGGGATAGTGGCTGCTCGAGACAGCACGGCTGACTTTTGGGTGGCGAGCTGAGGGGCAACTGGTGCGCCTGTCGTCGCGTAGCCAAAGACGTGCTCGGATCTCCACTTCTCCCCGCATCGACATGTCCATCGTGTACTGGATCGATCCCGTCCGCCCACTCGTCCACGTGCGCGCCTGGGGCGCGCTCACGCCGACGCAGCTTCGCGAGCATCAGGCGCGCCTCGCCGCCGATCCACAGTTCGATCCGGCGTTCTGGCAGCTCACCGATCTGCGTGAGCTGGTGCACGTTGACGGCTCGACCGAGGAGCTCGAGGCGAACTCGGTGCACCCTCTCTTTTGCCCTGGCGTGCGGCGCGCCGTGCTTGTGGCCAACGAGTATCAGATCGCGTTCACGCGTCTGTTCGCGAAGCTCGCGACGGCAGTCGGTCAACAGGTCAAGATCTTCCACGACCCCGAAGCAGCGGAGCGCTGGTTGTCAGCCTGATACACCAGCTGACGGCGGTGGCTCGCGACGAGCGGGCGCTGACGCGGGAGAGTCCCACGGCCGCACTCGTCGCAGACCGCGGGAATTTGAATTCCGCCGTTTGGCTGCGGTGAAGTCATCTCGGAGCCCTCACGCAGGTTGCGCGCACTGGGCACACGCGATCACGCGCCTCACGAGACACGCAACCCCCGCATTGGCTCAAGGCCAGGCGGGGGTGTGAGTTGGAGCGGACGGGGTGGGATTCGAACCCACGGTACGCTTTCACGTACACACACTTTCCAGGCGTGCGCCTTAAACCACTCGGCCACCCGTCCAACGAGCAATTGTCGTCCAACGCAGACGAACGCGCTGGCGGCGCGAACCGCCGAGCCAGCGCGCTGAAGTGCGTATCGATCAACGAGCGGACAGGGTGAGATTCGAACTCACGGTACCGTTGCCGGTACGCCGGTTTTCGAGACCGGTGCTTTCAACCACTCAGCCACCTGTCCGGGGCAGCCAAAAAATTTAGCCCGCGACGGGAGGGGTGTCAACGAAACCGGCACGGCGCCGCTCGGCGAAGAACTCGCGCAGGAGCGCGCCGCTCTCGACCTCGAGCACGCCGCCCGCGACCTCCGGCCGATGATTCAGGCGAGGATGACGCAGGAGGTCTCCGACCGAGCCACTCATCCCCGCCTTCTCGTCCCACGCGCCGAGCACGACGCGCGCGATACGCGCGAGCACGATCGCGCCAGCACACATCGCGCACGGCTCGAGCGTGACGTACAGCGTGCAGTCGTCGAGCCGCCAGCGTCCGAGTGCCGCGCTCGCGGCACGAATGGCGAGCAGCTCCGCGTGGGCGGTCGGGTCCTGATCGCGCACGGTCCGGTTGGCCGCGCGCGCGATCGCTTCACCCTCGCGGACGACGATCGCACCGACCGGCACGTCGCCGGACGTCGACGCGACGCGGGCCTCGGCGAGCGCGGCCGACATCCAGCGGATATCCGACGCGCGCGCGCCGCCCGCGTTCATCGAACGGCGCGCGCCGGCGCTCACACGCCTGCCGCGACGGGCGATTCCGCCGCGGCTTCGCTCGGTGCTTCGGCGCGTTCAAAGACGAATGCGCCGCCGGCGCCTTCCTTCACGAGGATGTGATCGCCCTCCTGGAACTTGCCCTCGAGGATCTGCAGGGCGAGCGGGTTCTGGATCAGCCGCTGAATCGCGCGCTTGAGCGGCCGCGCCCCGAACGCGGGATCGTAGCCTTCCTCGGCCAGCACCCGGCGCGCGCCGGGAGTCATCTCGAGCGTGAGCTTCCGGTCGGCCAACAGCTTCTCGAACCGCTTCAGCTGCAGACCGACGATGTGCTCGATCTGCTCGGTGCCGAGCGGCCGGAAGATGATGATGTCGTCGACGCGGTTGAGGAACTCCGGCTTGAAGTGCGACCGCATCGCCTGCGTCACCTGCGTTTCGACGAGGGCCCAGTCCGCGTTCGCGTGCTCGAGGATGTACGTGCTCCCGATGTTCGACGTCATGATGATCACCGTGTTCCGGAAATCCACGGTGCGGCCCTGGGAGTCGGTGAGGCGTCCGTCGTCGAGAATCTGGAGCAGGATGTTGAAGACGTCGGGGTGCGCCTTCTCGATCTCGTCGAACAGGATGACCGAATACGGACGACGGCGCACTGCTTCGGTGAGCTGCCCGCCCTCCTCGTAGCCGACGTAGCCCGGCGGGGCGCCGATCAGACGCGCCACGGCGTGCTTCTCCATGTACTCGGACATGTCGATGCGCACCATCGACTGCTCGTCGTCGAACAGAAACTCGGCGAGCGCGCGCGCAGTCTCCGTCTTCCCGACGCCGGTGGGGCCGAGGAAGATGAACGAACCGATCGGCCGATTGGGATCCTGCAGGCCGGCACGCGAGCGGCGCACGGCGTTGGCCACCGCTTCGACCGCCTCGTCCTGCCCCACGACGCGGCGCGCGAGCTCGCGATCGAGCTTCGTCAACCGCTCGCGCTCGCCCTCCATCATCCGCGTAACGGGAATACCCGTCCAGCGCGCCACGACTTCGGCGATGTCCTCCGCGGTGACCTCCTCCTTGAGGAACTGCGGCCGGCCGTCCTTGCTCGCGAGCTTCGACTCCGCCTCCTTCATCTCGCGCTCGAGCTGCGGGATGCGGCCATAGCTGATCTCCGCCGCGCGGCCGAGATCACCCGCACGAGACGCCTGCTCCGCCTCGACGCGTGCCTGGTCGATCTGCTGCTTAATCTTTCCGACCGCGCCGAGGGTCTCCTTCTCCTGCTGCCACTGCGCCTTCATGGCGGCGGAGCGTTCCTTCAGCTCGGCGAGCTCGCGCTCGATCGTCTCCCTGCGCTCGACGGACGCAGCGTCCCTTTCCTTCTTGAGCGCCGTGCGCTCGATCTCGAGCTGCATGACACGACGCTCCACCTCATCGATCTCCTGCGGCATCGAGTCGATCTCGATGCGCAGCCGCGACGCAGCCTCGTCGAGGAGATCGATCGCCTTGTCGGGGAGGAAACGGTCGCCGATGTAACGGTGCGACAGCGTCGCCGCGGCGATCACGGCGCCGTCGGTGACGCGCACGCCGTGGTGCGCCTCGTAGCGCTCCTTCAGCCCACGCAGGATAGCGATCGTGCTCTCCACCGTCGGCTCGCCGACGTAGACGGGCTGGAAGCGGCGCTCGAGCGCGGCGTCCTTCTCGACGTGCTTGCGATATTCGTCGAGCGTCGTGGCCCCGACGACTCGCAGCTCGCCGCGCGCGAGCATCGGCTTGAGCATTTGGCCGGCGTCCATCGAGCCCTCCGCCTTCCCTGCACCGACGAGCGTGTGCAGCTCATCGATGAACACGACGAACTGGTTGGGATCCTCTGTGAGCTCCTTGAGAACTGCCTTGAGGCGTTCCTCGAACTCGCCACGGAACTTCGCGCCGGCGATCAGCGCGCCGAGATCGAGCGAGAGGAGCCGCTTGTTCTTGAGGCTCTCCGGCACGTCGCCATTCACGATGCGCTGCGCGAGCCCCTCGACGATCGCCGTCTTGCCCACGCCGGGCTCGCCGATGAGCACAGGATTGTTCTTGGTCCGTCTCGAGAGGACCTGGATGACGCGCCGGATCTCCTCGTCGCGTCCGATCACGGGGTCGAGCTTGCCCTGCCGCGCGGCGTCGGTGAGATCGCGCGTGTAGCGTTGCAGCGACTGATACTGGTTCTCCGGCGTCTGATCGGTGACGCGATGCGACCCACGCACGGCTTCGAGGGCCTCGAGCAACGCCTTGTGCGTGACCTTGGCGTTCGCGAGCAGCGTGCGGCTCTCCGCGCCCTTCGTCTCCGTCAATGCAAGGAGGAGATGCTCGGTGGAGACGTATTCGTCGCCGAGCGAACGTGCTTCCTTCTCCGCCTGATCGAGCACGGCGTTCAGCTCGCGCGACATGTTCGGCTGCGCGTCGCTCTGCTTGGGATAGCGCGCGATCTCGCGCTGCACCTGTTCGCGGAGCGCGGCCACGCTCGCGCCCAGTTTCTGGATCACGGGCACGACGATGCTCTCCTCCTGCCCCAGCAGGACATGCAGGAGATGCGTGTCGTAGATCATCGGGTTGCCGAGTCGGCGGGCCTCGGCCTGCGCTTCGTTGAGCGCTTCGCCGGACTTCACCGTCAGCCGATCGGGGTTGATCATTGGAAAATATCGTTCAGGTTGCTTCGCGAAGGGTCGTGTTCTCGTCTGTACGAATCAAGGGCAACGCCGGTGCCGCATGCGTCGCGCCGCGCTGGCAGCCCGGGATGCCGATGCGACGCGGGACGAGACGAGGGGTCTGCCGAAGCGGCGCAACGTCTTGCGTCGACGCTCGCGAGGGCCGAACGACGAAGCGCCCTGACGATTCGCCAGGGCGCTTCTCGGTCGAGGTCGAGAGAGATCGTCCTACTTCGCGACGAACATCTTCTTCGCGGTCCGCTCACCGTCGACGACGAGCTCGTAGATGTAGATCCCGGATGAAGCCTCGCGTCCACTAGGCCGGACCTTGCCGTCCCAGTAGCCGACGTAGTCGCCGCACGGCAGCGAGACGTTCTCCAGCACCTCGCCACCGTCCTGCAAGACGGGAACGGCGACGAGCTGCGCCAATACGTTGTAGATCCGGATCGAAACGACGTAGTCGCCGCCTCCCCCTTCTCCGCACGCGATCGAGAAGGGAATGTGGGTCTCCGGATTGACGGGATTCGGATAGTTCTGTCCGAGCGTCCCTGCCTTACGCCCTCGGGGCTGCAATTGGTCGGGTGGTGCCGACTGCCCCGCCGCTGACTCTGGTGCCAGGCACCAAAGGGCGAGCACGAGCGCAAGTGCTGCCCAGCGGTGGTACATGTTTGCTCCGGTTGACGAAACAGGATCCTGGTGCAGCCCCCGTGACGGGTGATGAGTAGAATGGCGTGCCGAGAAGCTACGGCTCGCGACGGCCTATGTCAATAAAAATCCATGACTTACGCGTCGTCACAGAGCCAGTTTCGTGCCTCGGCGGCGGCGACCGAGCTCGTTTCGAACGGTGTACCCTTCGCGATCACAGAACTCGAGGAACGGGATCAGAAACTTGCGCGTGAGCCCCAGGAAGTCCCGCAGCTCGGCCGGTCCGTAGTCGGCACCGACCACCATGCCAGCGGCGAGCCGACGCGTGAGCTCGGTAACACTCTCCGGCCGATAATGCCGGTTAGTCTCGACGGCCACCAGAGCGCCCTGACGCGTCAGCACCCGACAGATGGCCGAGAGCTCCGCCACGGAGCGCGCCATCGATTCGGCGAGCTCGTCGAGCGACGGCGGTTCGACGCCTCCCGCCGTGATCCGCGCCGCAAGCTCGGTCGCCAGCGTCTGCTGCCGGTCCGAGAGGCGCGGCGCGAAGTCGGCGAGCCGAACTTCTCCCTGCTCGGCGACGATCCGGCCGTCGCGGAGCATCGCGTCGACGATCGTCTCGACGGCCGCCTCTGGTGCGCGCACTCGCGTACGAAGCCACTGCCGAGGAGCACCGCTGGCCAGTGGGTTGGCCCGATGATGCGCCGCGAGTGCATCGAGCAGCTGCCGCGTGATCAAGTCGCGCGCGCTCGCCGCGTATACGCGGTCACCGGCACGCCATCGTTCCGGCGCGCCGAGCAGCGCGTCCAGCGCCAACGGTCGCACGCCGAGCCGCACGGGGAGCTCGAAGAGATCCACCCCGGCAACGCCGGCTTCGTGCAGGAACTGGTCGAGCGAGGCGACGGGATCGTCGGAGACGAGCGCGAGTGCGCGCGCTCGGCGCGGCGCAAGCGGATCGGTGACGATGCCACCGCCGAGCGTGCCGACCGGCGATCCGCCGCGAAGCACGAAGCGGTCGCCGGAGCGGGTCACGATCGGCTCCTCGACGACGATGCGCGCCGCGCGCGATGCTCCCGGCGCCAGCGCGCCCTCGAGCGGAACGACGCGCGCGCCGACGTCGCTGGTCCCGAGATGAAGCCGCACGCGGCTGCGCGGTCCAATGGCGCGAACGGCGTCGTCGAGCAGCGCGACCTCGGCGCGAATGACGGTCGACGGGCGCCAGGCCTCGCCGCTGACGAGCACCGCGCCGCGACCGACGCGCGCCAGCTCGACGCCGGCCAGCGCCACGGCCGCCCGCTCTCCCGCCGACACCCGTTCGACGGCGTGGCCGTGCGCCTGAAGCGCGCGAACCCGCACGACGTCGCCGGAGGGATAGAGACGGAGCACAGCATCGCGCGCGAGCGAACCGGACCACACCGTGCCGGTGGCGACCGTTCCCGTCCCACGAATCGTGAACGCGCGATCGACGGGCATTCGGAACAGGTCGTCCGCCTCGCGCACGGGGACGCTGCGCACGGCACGGAGCAGCGCGGCGCGGAGATCGTCGATTCCCGCGCCAGTCAGCGCAGAGACCGCGATCACCTCCGCATCGCCGAGCGAAGTGCCGGCCAGAGCGACGCGGACGTCGTCGCGCACGAGTGCCAGCCACTCGTCCTCGACGAGGTCCGCCTTCGTGAGCGCGACGACGCCGACGCGCACGCCGAGCAGACGAAGGATCGCGAGATGCTCGCGCGTCTGCGGCATGACGCCTTCGTCGGCGGCGATGACGAGGAGCGCGAGATCGACGCCGGTCGCACCGGCGACCATGGTTCGCACGAACGCCTCGTGGCCCGGTACGTCGATGACGCCGATGGTGTCGACGCCGTCGAGTCGGAGCGGCGCGAAGCCAAGGTCGATCGTGATACCGCGGCGCTTTTCCTCCGGCAGGCGGTCGGTATCGACTCCCGTCAACGCGCGCACGAGGGCCGTCTTGCCATGGTCGATGTGGCCAGCGGTGCCGAGGATCACGACGCCGCTCCGCTCACCAGCGCGCCTCCTCCCAGAGCTCCATGGCGCGCATGGGGCGGCCGTCGCTCAGATGCTCGGTGAGGAACTCGCGGAGCAGGCGCTGATGCGCGCGGCCCGATGCGTCGTCGAGCAGGGCGCCGCGCCGACCGGCGAGGAAGTCGCGGAGCGCGGTCCGCGCCTCGGGTGGGAGCACGCGGCCTGACGGAGCGAGGCGACCACAGCGTGCGCAGAGCGCGCCCCCGGAGGGATGGCTGAACATGACCGTGGCACTCTCGGCGAGCGGCGCATGACACTCGGCGCACACGTCGATCGCGGGGCCGAAGCCCAGCTCAGCGACGATGTGCCAGGCGCTGGCGAGCGTCGTGCCGAGTGCCTCCTCGTGCGCCGCCGACGCGAGCGCATCGAGCGCGGTAGCGACGGCATCGAACAGCGCGGGATCGGCGGCATCGCGACCGAATCGCAGCGTGAGCTCGGCGACCGCAGAGGCGCCGGCGAACCTCCCGAGATCGCCTGCGAGCTCGGCGCGCGCCAGCGTGACGTCGAATCCGCTCAGCGTGTCGAGATCGCGGCCGGGTTTCGCGTAGAGCTGTGCGCTGCCCTGCGCGAACAGATCGAGCGCGCTGCCGAAGCGGCGGGACGAGCGCCGCGCGCCCTTGGCGAGCACGCTGCGGACTCCCGCCTCGCGGGTGACGATCCGCAGAATGCGCGATGACTCCAGGTAGTCGAACGCATGAAGGACGATCGCTTCGGTCGCAAGCAGCGCCATGCGTGAAAGATACCCTGGTGCAGCGCCGAGCGGCCCGGGCTCGGCGCTGCGGATGACGCGGTCAGAAGCTCACGCGCAGTCCGGTGAGCAGGCGACGGGCGGCACCACGATAGCCGGTCTGCTGGATCGACGCTTCGTCGGTGCGGGCGAAGTCGTAGTTGTAACCCGCCGCGTCGGTGTAGCGGCGATCGAACAGATTCTCGACGCGCAGCGTGAGCGCGACGCCGCCGCGCTGGCGCAGCGGCACGAGGCGCGCTTCGCCGGAGAGATCGACGCGCGTGTAGGGCGCGAGGCTGACGCGCTGCGCGGAGGCGAAGCCGGGCGGATAGTACACGTCTTCGCGCGTCCCGACGTGGAGCGCGCGCACCTCGACCGCGTTGCCGCGTGCGCGATAGCCCGCGCCGACGTCGAGGGTGCGCGCCGGGCGGCGCAGCAGCGGCGAGCCTGGGGCGAACGTCGCGGTCGCCGCGGCGCTCGTGCCCGGGTCGACGACGCGCGTGCGCAGGTGCGTGAATGCGGCGTCGGCGTGGAGTCCGCCCGGCAGCTCGAGTCGGCCCTCCAGCTCCAGGCCAGCCGCGCGAGTGCGTGCCACGTTGAAGTAGTTCGGTTCCGTCGCCGAATACTTGTAGTCGATCATGTCGCGAAACGAGTTGGCAAACCAGGTAGCGCCGATCGTCGCGGGGCCGACGGTGTGCTCGATGCCGGCGTCGACGCTGAACGCGTGCTCCGGATCGAGGCCACGATTGCCGATGACGAACCCGCTGCCCTCGGTCTCGAGGAAGGTCGGCTCGCGGAAGGCGGTGCCGACGCTGGCACGCAGCCTCGTGCCGGTCGGCAGTCGTGTGCTCGCCGCGGTGCGATACGTCCAGAAGTCGCCGAACTGCTCGTTGTGCTCGAACCGGCCGCCGAGCGCGATGGTCGCGTCGGCGATGGGCGCGAGGAGCAGCTGCGCATAGCCGCCCGTACTGCGGCGGGTCGCCGGAGCGGGAGCGTCGTCGCCGAAATTGCTGCGCGTGCTGCTCTCCTGCCATTTGCGCTCGACCTGCGCGCCGAGCGTGAGCCGACCGTCGGCGGGGAGCGCGAGCTCGACGCGCACGTCGCCACTCCGCCGGCGCGAGCGCTCGGCGGTCGTGTAGGCGTAGCCGACGTCGCCGGGGCTGTCGGGCTGATCGTCGGTGATGCCGTGCACGTCGTGCGACGCAAGCGCCGCCCGCACCGTCACGAGCGTGGAGACGCGATAGCCGGCGTCGAGCCCAACGGCGAGCCGATCGTCGCGGCGCACGGCGTTGCTGTCGACGACCTGACCCGAGCCGTTGGTCGGGAAATGGAGCTCGCGATCGGTGAACCGCGTCGAGAGGCTCGCGTCGAAGGCGCCGAGCGACGCACCGAGGAGCGCACTCCCCACGCCCTGGCGGAAGCGACTGTTGAACGGCTGGAATCCGTCGGTGGCGTGCCGTGCCGCGCCCACCGAGTAGCTCAGCCGTGCATCGCCGCCGCGGACGCCCGCATCCACGTCGCTGCTGCCGAAACGGCCACCGCGCGCGGCGGCGTCGCCGTGCGCCACGCCGGCGCCACGGCGCGTGAAGAGCTGGATGACGCCCGCCATGGCGTCGGAGCCGTACAGAACGCTCGCGGGTCCGCGCACGATCTCGATGCGATCGAGATTGTCGGTCGACAGCGTGGATAGATCGTACGCGCCTCCGGCATCGTTGATCGGGACGCCGTCGACGAGGATCTTGGCGTACTTGCTCTCACCGCCGCGAATGAACAGCGAGGTGGTCCCCCCGTAGGAGCCCGTCTGGACGATGGACAGGCCAGGCACGGTGCGCAACGCTTCGGCGACGGTGGTGACCCCCCGGCTGCGCAGCTGCTCGCCGGTGACGACGGAGACGGAGGACGGAGTGCGATCGGCGCGAAGGGGCGATCGCGTGGCGGTGACCTCGACGGGCGCGATGCGCGCCGTATCGGATGCAACCTGCTGCGCGCGCGCGACGCCGGCTAGAGTGAGCGTGGCGAGCGAAGCGACGAAGCTACGCCGAAAGAGGTGCATGGGACGTAGGCCTGGCATGAGGAATGGCGCCCGATCAGGGGCGCGGACGGGAGCGGAGGGGAATGAGCGCGGGCGCACCCACGGCGGGATCGCGCGCCACGACGAGCGGCCAGTCGTAGACCGACTCGAGCAGCGGCGCCTGCATGACGTCGCGTGGTGCGCCCTCGCCGGTGACGCGCCCGCGATGCAGCAGCACCATGTGGCTCGCGAAGCGCGCGACGAGGTTGAGCTGATGGCTCACGAGCAGCACCGCCATACCGTCGGCGGCGAGGCGGCCGAGCAGCTCGAACACGGCCATCTCGTGTCCGACGTCGAGGAAGGTCGTGGGCTCGTCGAGGACCAACGACTGCCCGCCCTGCGCGAGCGCGCGCGCGAGCCGCACGCGCTGCCACTCACCGCCGGAGAGCTCGGTGATGGCGCGGTCCACGTACGGCGCGATCTCGGTGCGCGCGACGGCGCTGGCGATTGCGTCGGCGTCGACCTTCGTCGGTCCGCGCCACAGGCCGAGGTGAGGATAGCGGCCGAGCGCGACGTAGTCGCGAACGCTGAGTGGGAAGGCCGGCTCCTCACGCTGCGTGACGACGGCGACGCGGCGTGCAATGGCGCCGCGCGTCTCGTCGCCAACCGGCTGATCGTCGACGGTGATGGAACCGTGCTCCATCGGCACCTGGCCGACGAGGGCGCGCACCAGCGTGCTCTTGCCGCTCCCGTTCGGTCCGACGACGGCGGTGAGCGAGCCGGCGGGTGCCGCGATCGAGACGTCGTCGAGCGCGCGGACGCGACTGCCGCGATAGCGCACGCTCACGCGCGAGAAGGCGATCATGCGAGCCTCCGCAGGCGCGCGAGGAAGAACGGCACGCCGATGATCGCCGTGACGGCACCGAGCGGCAGCTCAGCGGGCGGACGCGCCGTGCGCGCGATCAGGTCGGCCGCGACGACGAGCGTCGCTCCGGCGAGTGATGCCGCGCCGATGATCGCGCGGTGCGTGCGCGCGCCCGCCATCCGCACGAGGTGCGGCACGAGCAGCCCGATAAAGCCGACGAGGCCCGCGGCGGCGACCGTGCCGGCGGCGAGCAGCGCCGCCGCGACATACACCGAGAAGGAGACGCGCGCGACGCGAACGCCGAGCCCCGCGGCGGTGTCCTCGCCGAGCGCGAGCACGTCGATCGCTCGCGCGAGCGCGAGCAGCACGACGATGCCAAGGGCGACATATCCGGCGGCGAGCCGGACCTGCGGCCAGCTCGCGTCGCTGACGGACCCCATCATCCACCAGAGCGCGCCGCGCACGACGTTGTCCTGCGCGTTCGCGAGCGCAACCATGATCGCCGCATTGGCGAACGCGCCGACGACGACGCCGGCCATGAGCACGACGCGGGCGTCACCACGTCCACCGGCGGCGCGCGCGACGACCAGCGTGAGCGCGATGGCGGCGAGCGCGCCGGCGAAGCCCGCGATGGGAATCGCGAACGGCGGAGCGTGCAGCGCGACGGCGGTGACCGCTCCCACCGCCGCGCCGCCCGACACGCCGAGCAGATACGGCTCGGCGAGACCGTTCCGCGTCGCGCCCTGGAGCGCAGCCCCGGCGGCGCCGAGCCCGGCACCGACGAGCGCGGCGAGGACGACGCGCGGGAGCCGCAGCGAGCGCACGACCGCGAGCTCCACCGCGCTCCCCTGCCCCACGAGCGCACGGAGAACGTCGGCGGGCGCGAGGTGCATCGTCCCAAGCATGACGCCGGCGACGCCCACGGCGACGAGGGCGACGAGGAGCACGATCCATCGCAGCGCGGTCACGTCACTTCACTGCGCCCGGATGCAGCAGCTCCGCGACCGATCGTGCCGCCTCGCCCAGGCGCGGGCCCGGGCGGTACACGACCGTCGTGTCGACGGCGAGCAGCCGGTGCTCACGCACGGCGCGGAGGGCGCGCCACCGTGGGTCAGCGACGTAGCGCGCGCGCGACTCGGGCGAGAGCAGGATGATCTCGGGATCGCGCTGGAGCAGATCCTCGACCGTGATGCGCGGCGACGGCTCGGGGAGGAAGCCGTAGATGTTGCGCCCTCCGCCGAGGTCGATCAGCTCGTTGAGGAAGCTGCCGCCGCCGGTGGCGAGCAATGGCTGGTCGTACAACGGCCAGAAGACGGTCGGCCGCGCGAGCGACGCGGTGGCAGCGCGCACGCGCGCGATCGTCGCGGCGACGGAGTCCACGGTGGCGTGTGCGGCGAGCGAATCACCAGTGAGCGCGCCGAGGGCGAGCGTGACGCGGCGGAAGTCGGCGATGCGGTCGACGCGATACGCGGCGGTCGCCACGCCGGCGGCCCGCAACCGGCGCGCGGCATCGCGGTTGTCGTCGCTCGCGTAGAGGAGCACGAGATCGGGGCGCGCCGCGAGCACCGCTTCGACGTTCGGGCGAAGCCCGGGCCCGAGATCCGCTACCGCGAGTGCGGCCTCGGGCCAGCGATCATACGACGTTCGCCCGACGAGCCGTCCACCCGCGCCGATGGCGAAGAGCAGCTCGGTGGTGGACGGATTGAGTGAGACGATGCGCCGCGGTGCGGCGCGGAGGAGGAGTGTGTCGCCGAAATCGTCGACGGTGGCACGCGCGCCCGGGTTCCGCGGCGCATCGCGCGTGCATGCCGCGAGCGGCAGCGCGAGCACCGCGACGGCGCCGACCACGACGAGACTTCGAAGCGCTGAACGCACGAACGGGCACCTCCAATCGAAGGAGAGTGCCCGGAACGGACGCGGACGATCGTGCATCGCACGGACCGCGTGTCGCCACCGTCCTCCCCCGAGGACCTGTGATCGAAAGCGCGGACGGGGTCGTCTCCTGGCTCCGGGCCGCGCGTCCCCGCCTTCCCGACCGCAGTCAGTGGCGTGAGGTGGGCGCGCGTACAGCTGCCCGTTACAGTGGCGGGGCCGCGCCGGCGTTGCACCGGCTTCCGTATCCCCGTTCGCGTCGAGTTGTCCGGCGAATCTATGCCGGGCGCGGTCCGGCGGCAAGCACGGCGGAGAGCCGCGCCTTCAACGCCGTGCGCTTCGCGGTGTACTCGTCGGCGGTCAGCGACGGATCATGCGCATCGTGCCGCGCGTCGAGCACCGCGATCGCGGCGGCGAGCGAGTCGACGCTATCGGGCTGCATCGCCACGACCGGCCGCGTGCCGATTCCGCGGCGATACGCGATCCAGAGCGCCGCGATCATCGCGATTGCAGCGACGACGAGCAGCGCGATGACGACCGTCGACCGTGCCGCCGCGGCCGTGGACGGCACCTCGATGCGAATGTGCTCTCCCTCCGGCGCGTTCTGCGCGACGAAGCGCTTGAAGGTGCGTCCCTCGGTGGTCGCGGTGCCCTGTGAGCGAAGCGACGTCGCGCGCACCTGCGCTCCGGGCTCCTCGACCAGCACTTCGAGGAGCGCGTTGGGACGGTCGAGCGTGATGTCGAGCGGGAAGGCGTTCGCGTCGAGCGTGTAGGTCCAGGTCAGCTGCTTGACGCCCGGGGCGAACGGCGCGCTGAGCTCGACGCGTCCGTCGCGCGCACGAATCGACGAAGCCGAGACATCGCTGTTCGACGGGGTGAAGTTCGTCGCGCCACGTAGGAGTGGTGCGCTCCACACGGCGCTGAGCGAGTCGCGACCCACCATCGTCACGACGGTATCGTTGGAGATCTCGTAGACCTCGACGATGTCGCGCAGCCCGGTCGGGCGCGCGGCGCCGACTACGTAATGGTGTCCCTGCACCGTGAAGCGCACCGGCGACGTGGTGGTGTCGAAGACCACGATCTCGGCCTCGTCACCACGCACAATGGCGGCGCGCATCGGCGACGAGAAGTACGCGATGCCTTGATACACGGCCGCGACGAAGTAGATCGCGTCGGAGTTGCCCCACCGCCGATACGCGAACCGATACGCGCCGCGCGCGTCGGTGCGCATCGAATCGATCGCACCCGAGCTGTCGGCGCCGACGCGGTGGATCGTGACGACGATCCCCGGCACCGGGACCTCGCCCGTGATCGCCGGTCGCATGACGCGGCCCTCGACGATCGAGGGCGGCGACGGCACAGCCGGCGCACGCGCGGCTTCCTGCGCGTGCAGCGGTGCGACCGCCGCGAGCGCGAGACACACGAGCGCGCGCGCGATCCTACGGATTGAACTTCCCGAAGTCTTCGGGACGGAGGTTCTCAAGGTAGGCCTTGAGCTGATCGGCGGAGAGCTCGGACGGATCGGTATCGGACGGCACCGGCTCGTCGGCGTTCTCGCCGACGCCGGGCACCTCGCCACCGTCTTCCTCGTCGTCGTCCGCCGGCTCGACCAGCAGCTCGTCGGCGGCGTAGATCGGCGCGGCGAGCCGCAGGGCGATGGCGATGCTGTCCGACGGACGGGCGTCGACGTGGACCAGCGTCTCGCCGCGCTGGATCTGCAGCTCGGCGTAGTAGGTGCTCTTCTCGACGCGCGTGATGTGAACCCGCTTGAGCTGCGCCCCCATCCCGAGGATCAGGTTGCGGACGAGGTCGTGCGTGAGCGGACGCACGCCCTTCACGTTGTGCATGTGCCGCACGATCGATTCGGCCTCGGGCTGGCCGATCCAGATGGGGAGGAGACGCGTTCCCCCGCGCTCCTGCAGCACGACGACATACGAGTTCGTCGCGCTGTCCAGCCCAAGACGAGAAACGAGCACTTCGATCATGCGTGAACTTACCCCATCCGGGTGTCGTGGTTCGACGCCGGAGAAGGCGTCGTCATCCGCGCACGGCGCGCTTGAGGGCCGCGGCCTTGTCGGTGCGCTCCCACGTGAACGTGGTCGCCGAACCACGGCCGTTGCCGATCTTCTCCGGCGTGCGCCCGAAATGACCGTACGCCGCCGTGGCCGTGTAGATCGGCTTGCGCAAGTCGAGCGCCGCGGCGATCCCCTTCGGGGTCAGGTCGAACGTCTCGCGGACGGCCTTCATGATCTGCGCTTCGGCGACGGTCGACGTCCCGAACGTGTCGACCATCACGGAGACGGGCTCGGCCACGCCGATGGCGTACGCGACCTGCACCTCGCAGCGGCGCGCCAGACCACCCGCAACGACGTTCTTCGCCACCCAGCGTGCCGCGTAGCACGCCGAGCGATCGACCTTGGAGGGATCCTTCCCGCTGAACGCGCCGCCGCCGTGACGGCCCATGCCGCCGTAGGTGTCGACGATGATCTTTCGCCCCGTGAGGCCGGCGTCGCCCTGCGGGCCGCCGATCACGAAGCGGCCGGTCGGATTGATGTGGTACTTGATCTTTCGGTCGCGCAGCTCCTTCGGGATCGACGCTTCGATGACGTCGCTGATGATCGCCTTGCGGAGCTTCGTGTTGGAGACCTCCTCGGCGTGCTGCGTGCTCACGACGACTGTGTCGACGCCGACGGGGATGTTGTCCTCGTAGACGACGGTGACCTGCGCCTTGCCGTCGGGCCGGAGCCACTTGAAGCCCTTGTCGTTGCGGCGGCGGTCGGCGAGGGCGCGCGTGATGCGATGCGCCAGCATGATCGGCATCGGCATCATCTCGTCGGTCTCGTCGGTGGCGTAGCCGAACATCATGCCCTGGTCGCCGGCACCGCCCGTGTCCACGCCCATCGCGATGTCGGGAGACTGCCGGTCGATCGTGCTCATCACGGCGCAGGTATGGCTGTCGAAGCCGAAGCCCGCGTCGGTGTAGCCGATGCGTGCGATGGTGGAGCGCACGACCTCGGGAAGATGGACGTACGCGTTCGTCGTGATCTCGCCTGCGATCACCGCCAGACCAGTCGTGACGAGCGTCTCACAGGCGACACGCGAGGCGGGATCCTCGCTGAGCAGGGCGTCGAGCACGGCATCCGAGATCGCATCAGCGACCTTGTCCGGATGCCCTTCGGTGACTGATTCGGAGGTAAAGAGGCAGCGATCGTGCACGGCAGTTCCCCACTGGGGTTCGGAGAGGAAGAAAAGAGGGCCCGACACCATGCTGCCGGGCCCTGGACCGTCGAGGACGGTAATCGTTAAACAAAACGACTCACCGCGTGCCGGGCAACCCGTCGTAGAGATATGGTGCATCGCCCACGACATCGGCGAGCCGACGCGCGAGCTCGTGTCGCGCCTGCTCGGCGGTCGGCGCGCGCAGGGCGGCGGACGCGGCGATGGTGGCGTGCGCCGCCGTGACGCTGCGTACGATGCGCTTGACAAGCGGCACCGACCGCGGTGCAACGCTCATCTGGCGCACACCCAGACCGAGCAGCGCGAACGCCATCAGCGGCTGGGAGGCCATCTCGCCGCACACGGCGACGTCGATCTCGCCCTGCTCGGCCACTTCGACGGTGCGGCGGATGAGGCGCAGCACAGCCGGGTGCAGCGGCGTGTAGCGCGGCGCGAGGTTGGCGTTCCCGCGATCGACGGCGAGCGTGTACTGGACGAGGTCGTTCGTTCCGATGCTGAAGAAGTCGACGTGCTCCACGAGCGTGTCGCCGGCGACGGCCGCGGCCGGCGTCTCGATCATCACGCCGAGGGGAACGTCGGTGCGGTGCGCAATGCCGCGCTCGGTGAGCTCGGCGGAAGCCTCCTCGATCAGGCGCTTCGCCGCGAGCACCTCGTCGAGCGTGACGATGAGCGGCAACATGATGCGCAGGTTGCCGTGCATCGACGCGCGCAGCAGAGCGCGCAGCTGCACCCGGAACATCTCCGGCTGATCCAGACACATGCGGATGGCCCGCCAGCCGAGGAAGGGATTCGGCTCGGTGGGATAGCCGCCGATCGGCAGCTTGTCGCCGCCGATGTCGAAGGTGCGGATGATGACGGGGTGCCCCTCGAACGCTTCCAGCACGCGGCGATAGGCGCGGTACTGCTCGTCCTCGTCGGGCATGTTCGGCCGGCCGACGACGAGGAACTCGGTGCGCATCAAGCCGACGCCTTCCGCCCCGCTGCGTGCGGCGGCTTCGGCGTCTTCGGGAATGTCGACGTTGGCGCGCAGGGTGATGCGCACGCCGTCGAGCGTGACGGCCTCGAGCGCGGCGAGCTCCGATAGCGCCGCCTCGGCGATCTCCTCCTCGCGCTGGCGCTCGTGGTACCTCTCGATCTCCTCGTCCGTCGGGTTGATCGCGAGCATGCCGGTGCCACCGTCGAGCACCACCCGCTCCCCGCCCTGCAGCTCTGTCGTCGCGGTACGGAGTCCGACGACGGCCGGAAGTCCGAGCGACCGCGCGAGGATCGCGACGTGTGCCGTGCGCGTGCCGGCGTCGGTGGCGATGGCGGCGATCGACGCGCGATCGAGTTGCACGGTCAGACTCGGCGTCAGATCGTGCGTGACGAGGATCGCGTTGGAACCGGGCGGCAGCGCGACCGGATCGTGGTCGGGCAGGTCGAGGAGCAGCGACAGGACGCGGATGTGGACGTCGGTGAGATCACCGACACGCTCGCGCAGCATCGGCGCGGAGTGGCGCGCGAACCGGTTGCGCCACTCGAGCATCACGACGTCGAACGCCTTCTCGGCGCCGAGATTCTGACGGATGAGCTCCGAGACACCGCGCGTGAGCTCCTCGTCGTCGAGGATGGAGAGCTGGACATCGAAGATCGCCGCCTCCTCGGGTCCAGCGCTGGCCTCGACTCGCGTGCGTAGCTGGCGAAGGCGTTCCCCCGCGCGCGCGCGCGCTGCGTGGAAGCGCTCGATCTCGGCGGGGACGCCCTCGTCGGGAATGATGCGATGCCGGACATCGGGCACCTCCCAGCGCAGGAGGTACACGTGCCCGACCACGATGCCCGGTGAGGCGGGTATGCCCCGAATCTGACGTTCCACTACCGCTCCCCGAACTTGTTGGCGATCAGCGTGGCGATCGCATCGATCGCCTGCTCGGCGTCGTCGCCGTCGGCGCGCAGCAGGATCGATGCGCCACATTCCGCGGCGAGCATCATGACTCCCATGATGCTCTTTCCGTTCACCTCGGTGCCATCGCGGGAGATCGTGATCTCGCTCCGATACTTCGCCGCGAGCTTGACGATCTCCGCGGCGGGTCGCGCGTGCAAGCCGTTCTTGTTGAGGATCTGGACGGTTCGTTCGACCATCAGCGGATCACGGAGACGAGGGCGAAGAGAGCGATGAGCACAAGGACCAGCTTCCAACCTTCGACGCGGCCGTGCACGCGCACCAGACCGACGGCGATCACGGCGGCCGCGACGAGCGCGCCGTCGAGCAGCAGACCGTCCGATCCCACGACGCGCGCGGCGGCGAGCGGGATCGCGATGCCGGCGACGGCGGCGGCCGCGCGCGCCATGTACGCCGGACCGTTGCGGAGCACCGGATTCGCCAGCGCGCTGGCAACGGCGAGTCCGCGGGTCCATCCGACGTAGAGTCCCCAGATCCGCAGCCCGAAGTGACCGACGTTGTACATCAGGACGAAGGTCAGAACGACGAACAGCGGCCGCGCGCCGAGCCCGAACGCGACGAGCGCGACGAGCGACGAGAGCGGGAGCCATCCGGCCCAGACGAGCCGATCACCGACGCTGCCGAGCGGGCCGCAGATGGCCGTACGGAAGCGCTCGATGCGCTCGGCGGGGACGCCACTGAGCTCGGCGCGCGCGAGCGCGCCGACGGCGACCGAGGCGAGATACGGGTGGGCGTTGAAGTACGCGCTCTCCCGCGCGAGCGCCGCCTTGAACGCGTCGGTGTGGACGCCGCCCGGCAGTCGCCGCAGCACCGGCTCGAGCGCGAAGCCCACGCCGTTGCCGAGCAGCGTCTCGTAGTTCCACGAGCCCTGGATGGCCAGCGTGCGCACGAAGACGCTCACCCAGGTGAGCGCCGGGACGCGCGGCGCCGGATCGGGCACGGGATAGCTGCGAGCGGCCGCGGTCATCGGAGGGCGAGGAGAAGAAGACCGATCACCAGCCCGCCGGCGAAGTACCACCGGGCGCCGCGCGCCGAGTGGAAGATCGTCCACGCGGCGGCAACGGCCACGGCGCTGGCGGCACCCACGGTGACGGCGCGCGACAACGCCTGGCTGAACGACCAGTGGCCGACGGCTGCCCGCGCGACGGGAAAGAGCAGCGCATAAGCGATCGCCGTGAGCGCCATCGCACGGAGGAGGTCGGAGGTGAGTCCGCCGAGCTGCAGTCCGACCACCGTGCCGCGCGCGCCCGCCTCGAGCCCCTCGCGCTGGCGACCGGCGAGCCACGCGTTCCACTGTCGCAGCTTGACGAGCGTCCAGCCGCCGACCCACGCGGTCGCGAGCGTCGCGAGCACGCCGACGGTGATCGAGCCAGCGGGCTCCACGCGCAGCGCCGCGGCGATCGCTCCGCCGACGACGCCGGCCGAACCCCATTCGGGATAGCGCGATGCGCCGAACGGCAGCGTCGCCAGCGCGATGAGCTCCAGCGTCACGCCGACGAGCAGTCCGGTCACCGTATCGCCGACGAACGCGCCAGCGAGCGTGGCGCCGACGAGGGGACGCGAGATCATCATCTGCGGGAAGCAGACGACGTCCAGGCCAAGGATGCCGCCGAGCATGGAGAGCGGGAGCAGCTCCCTCACGTCGTCACCTCGCCGTTCGCCAGCATCTCCTCGAGGGGAATCGCCCGCGCTGCGGGGACGTCCTGCGCCGTGACGAGCGCGCCGAGGGCGGCGACCTCGCGCAACGCACGCTGTTCCTCCGTGGTGAGGAACACATAGCGCAGATACTGCCGGCGACCGGCGCGATGATGGATGCCGCCGACGTTCACCTCGCGCACGCCGCCGTGCAGCACCAGCTCGCGCATGGTCGCGATGTCGCCGGTGAGGAGGATTCCGGGATGCGGCTCGGTGCGGTAGGTGTCGAGCCGCGGCGCGGCGTCGGCTGCGGAATGGAATCGCACCTCCATCTCGGGGGGCACGCCCATGCGATAGAGCTCCTTCTCCCAGTCGCTCGCCGCGACGACGTCATCGACGAGCACGATGAAGCGGACGTCGAGCGGCTGGCCCCATCCGACGACGACCTGGCCGTGGATCAGCCGGTCGTCGATGCGGTTGAGCACCAGTGTCACGCCGGTCCTCCGTACGCGGCGATCGAGCTCCGCGCGCGATCGACGGCGGCGTGCGCGGCATCGTGGGGGCTCGGCGCCGACGACATCACGAAGTCGAGGAGCATCGGCAGATTGGTGCCCGAGACGAGCACGACCTCCGGCTGGTCGCGCAGCAGCCGGCGCGCGGCCATCGTGCAGCTTCCCGCCTGCAGATCGGTGAAGATCACGAGCGCGCCTGTCGACTGCAGGCGCTCACGCAGCAGTTGCTGGATGTCCTCGCCGCAGAGTCCCTTCACCTGGATCGGCTCGAGCAGCTCGCCGCGACCGGTCACCGCTTCGACGGCGGAGATCAGGCCCGCGGCGAAGTCGCCGTGTCCCGCGACGAGGGCGCGAATTCCCGATGGCTCACTCATGGTCCTCACGGAGATAGCGGCTGATCTCGGCCTTGTCGCGCATCTGCTTGATCAGCGCCTCGTTGAACCGCTCGGCGGGATCGACGCCGCTCCATTTCAGAAGATGGTGCATGGCGATCACCTCGGCGATCACGGTGATGTTCTTGCCGGGATTGAGCGGGATCGTGATGCGCGGCGTCGGCACGCCGAGGATGTCGGTCGTCTCGCCGTCGAGCCCCGTCCGCTCGACGACGGCATCGTGCCGCCATTCCTCGAGCTGCACCACGACCTCGATGCGCTTCTGCTGCCGCACGGCGCGGATCCCGAAGATCGCCGGGATGTCCACGAGGCCGAGGCCGCGGATCTCCATGTAATGGCGCTGCAGCTCGTGCCCACGCCCGATGAGAATGTCGCCGGCACGGCGCCGCACGATCACGAGGTCGTCCGCGACGATGCGATGGCCGCGCTCGACGAGGTCGAGCACGCACTCGGACTTTCCGATGCCGCTCTGCCCGATGAACAGCAAGCCGACGCCGTACACGTCGGCGAGCGAGCCGTGGATCGTCGTCTGCGGCGCGAACGCATCGTCGAGCCAGGGCTTGATCCGGTTGTAGAACTCGTTCGTCTTGAGCGACGACCGCAGGATGGCGATGTCGGCCTTCGCCGCCTCCTCGACAACGTCGTCCGGCAGGGCGAGTCCCTTGGTGACGAACACGCACGGGACGGGAAAGCTGAAGAACTGGGCCAGGTGCGCGCGCCGCGTGGCTGCGTCGAGCGAGAAGAGGTAGGTCACCTCGGTCTCGCCGAACACCTGCAGCCGCTTGGCGACAAAGCGCTTGACGTAGCCTGCCAGCGCGAGCCCCGGACTGGAGATGTCGGAGCCATCGACGACACGATCGAGACCATTCGTCCCGGGCACGCGCTCGAGATCAAGCAGATCGCGCACCTGATCGAAGATCTCGCCGACCTTCATCGCTGGCATGTGCATTCGTTCATTTCAGAGGTCGGCGTGAGGCGAGCACGCGAAAGAGATGAGTCGCGGTCTCTCCCGCGGCGCGTTCCCAGGTGAACGTCTCGGCGAAGCGGCGGGCCTGCACGCCGAGCTGGGCGACGAGTGCGGCGTCACCGGCGATACGGCCCATCGCCGACGCCATCGCGCCGACGTCGCCGTGCGCCACGAGATAGCCCGTCTCTCCGTCGCGCACGGATTCCCGGATGCCCGGCGAGTTCGACGCGACCACGGGGGTGCCGCACGCCGCGGCCTCGAGATTCGTGATCCCCCACCCTTCCTTGGGCGACGCGAAGACGAGCGCCCAGGCGCGACGCAGCAAGCGCAGCTTCTCCTCCTCGCTCACGCGCCCAAGAAACCGCACGCGGTCCCCGAGGTCAAGCGAGACGGCGAGCCGCTCGAGCGCGGGCCGATAGTCCCCCGCACCGGCGATCTCGAGCCGCGCGTCGGGATGCCCCATCGCGGCGAACGCCTGGATGACGTGATGCACACCCTTGTAGCGCTTCAGCCGTCCGAGATAGGCGAACACCGGTGACGCCGCTCGCTCCAGCGCACACGGCGTGTACGACACCGTGTCGATGCCCGGATAGATCACCTCCACCGCGGACCGTGGAATGCCGCGCTCCGCCAGATCGGCCGCGGTGCTCGCGCTGATCGCCTCGAAGGGCACGCCGCGGTACGCGCGCCCGAGTGGACGCTCGGCGAGCCAGACGGCTGCGGCGAGCGGCGACGCGAGCTCCTGAAATGCCGTGCCCCCGAAGAGATGCGGCACGAGGGCAACGACAGGCGGACCGCCCCACCGCGGCGTGTACAGCGGCACCTTGTTCACGTCCTCGACCATCAGGTCGAAGCCACGGCCGATCAGCTCGCGTCGGAAGAACGCACGCGCACGGAACGGGAAGGTGTAGCGTGTGCCGACCCTGATCACCTCCATGCCGTCGAGCGTCGTGCGCGGCGGACAGCCGGGCCATCCGCCGCAGAGCAGCGTGACCTGGTTCCCCTGTGCGGCGAGCCGGCCGAAGATCTCGTGCAGGTGGATCTCGGCGCCCCCCGCCAGCGGGTTCTCGCGATCCTGCCAGTTGACCACGAGGAGGCGCACTTACATCCGTCCCATGCGTCGCGCGAGCGCGTCGAGGACGCCGTTGACGAATCTCGCGCTCTGCGCGCTGCCGAAACGCTCGGCGAGCGTGACGGCCTCCTGGATGACGACGCGCGGCGGCGTCTCGCCGATCGCGAGCTCGGCGGCCGCCATGCGCAGCACGCAGCGCTCCACCGCGCCGATGCGCTCGAGGCGCCAGTTCGTCGTCACCTCGGCGAGCTCCGCGTCGAGCTCACGCTGGCGCTGCGCGACGTACCGTACGATCGGACCGGCGACGCGACGTTCCTCCGGGGTGATGGCGAGATCGTCCCAGACCTGTGAGGCCACGCGCTCGAGCTCCGTGCCGCCACGCATGTCCCACGCGTACAGCGCCTGCAGGGCGCGGGCACGAGCCCGCGTCTCAACCCTCGTCCGCCCCATCGAGCCGCTCGAAGAGGTCCGCCATCTCGAGCGCGGCGACGGCCGCGTCCCATCCCTTGTTGCCGTGCTCACCACCGGCACGCGCCTCGGCCTGCTCCATCGTGTCCGTCGTGAGGAGGCCGAACCCGATCGGGATGTCGTACTCGCCGCTCGCGTCGGCGAGCCCGCGTGACGCCTCGCCGGCGACGTAATCGAAGTGCGGCGTGTCGCCACGCACCACCGCACCGACGACGACCAGCGCGTTGTAGCGCTCGGTCGCGGCGAGCCGCCGCGCGGCGAACGGAAGCTCCCACGCGCCAGGCACCCAGACGAGATCGACGTCCTCCGACGCCGCGCCGTGGCGCACGAGCGCGTCCATCGCCCCCTCGACGAGCTTCTCGGTGACGTGGTGATTGAAGCGGGATGCGAGCACGGCGAAGCGCCGCCCCTCCCCGTTGACCATCCCGTTGAACTCCGCCATGTCGTCGATCAGGAAGCGAGAAGGTGCCCGAGCTTGTCGCGCTTGGTGCCCATGTAGCCGGCGTTCTCCACGTTCTCCGGCTGCACGATCGGCACGCGCTCGTCGACGTGGAGCCCATAGCCCTCGAGGCCGACCATCTTGCGCGGATTGTTCGTGATCGGACGGATCGAGCGGAGGCCGAGGTCGAGCAGGATCTGCGCGCCGATGCCGTAGTTGCGGAGATCGGGCGCGAAGCCGAGCCGTTCGTTCGCCTCCACGGTGTCGGCGCCCGCGTCCTGAAGCTCGTAGGCCTTGAGCTTGTTGAGCAGGCCGATCCCGCGTCCCTCCTGGTCGAGGTACACGATCACACCGCGTCCTTCCTTCTGGATCATCTGCATCGCGGTCTCGAGCTGCCAGCCGCAATCGCAGCGCATCGAGTGGAAGACGTCGCCCGTGAGGCACTTGGAGTGCATGCGCACGAGGATGCTCTCACCGTTCGAGACGTCGCCGTAGGTGATGGCCACGTGCTCGTGGGTGTCGACATCGTTCCTGTAGCCGAAGACCTTCCACGTGCCGTAGGGCGTGGGCATGCGTGCCTCGGCGACGCGATGCACGAGCCGCTCGGTGCGCAGTCGATGCGCGACGAGCTGCGCGACGGTGATGAAGCTCAGACCGTGCTCGCGCGCGAACGCCTCGAGCTGCGGACGCTTGGCCGTCGTCCCGTCCTCATTGAGCACCTCGCAGATGACGCCGGCGGGATAGACGCCGGCCAGCCGCGCGAGATCGACCGCGGTCTCGGTGTGTCCCACGCGCTGGAGCACGCCGCCGTCGCGCGCACGAAGCGGGAAGACGTGGCCGCCGTAACGAAGATCTCCGCGAACCGTGGCCGGGTCGACGAGCACCTTGACCGTCGTCGCGCGATCCTGCGCGCTGATCCCCGTCGTCACACCGAAGCGCGGGCTCGCGTCCACGCTCACGGTGTATGCGGTGCGGTACTCGTCGGGATTGCTTTCGGCCATCGGCGACAGCCCCAGCTGGTCGACGCGCTCGCCGGTGAGCGCGACGCAGATCAATCCGCCGGCGCGCTTGACCATGAAGGTGATCAGCTCCGGCGTGATGAGCGATGCGGCGCAGATCAGGTCGCCCTCGTTCTCGCGATCCTCGTCGTCGGCGACGATGACGAGCTTGCCGGCGGCGAAGTCCGCGATCGCCTGTTCGATGGTGGAGAATGGCATGGCAGTCAAAGAGTGCGGCGCGACGACCGGAGCGACGGGGTCACCGTGCGGCCGCGTACGGGGCGACGAGCTGACGGACGTACTTGCCGATCATGTCCGCCTCGACGTGGACGCCGTCGCCCGCGCGCAGTGCGCCGAGTGTGGTGTGCGTCCAGGTGTATTCGATCACCGACAATTGAAGAATCCCCGGTGCCGGAAGGGCGTTCACCGTGAGGCTCACTCCGTCGACGGCGACGGAGCCGTGCGGCACCATCAGCGGCTCGAGCTCCTCCGGGAGGCGCACGTCGACGAGCAGCGCGTCGTCGCGGCGGCGCACGGCCTCGACCGCGCCGACGGCGTCGACGTGTCCCTGCACCATGTGTCCGCCCAGGCGATCGCCGAGCCGCATCGCGCGCTCGAGGTTCACGCGCCGGCCGGCCTCCCACGATGCGATCGTGGTGCGGTCGAGCGTGGTAACGATCGCCGCGACGGTGAACCAGCCGTCTCCATGCTCGCGAACGGTGAGGCATGCGCCGTTCACCGCGATGCTCTCGCCGACGGTCAGTCCAACGTACCGAGACAGCACGCGCAGCTCGCGTCCCGCCTCCGTCCGCTCGACACGCTCGACGACGCCGACGTCGTCAATCAGCCCGGTGAACATTCAAATAGCTCTCCACCCTCTCAAAGCGGAGGGGCGTAGACCGACATCTCGTCGTCCTCGAAGCGCTGCGTGCGGAGAAGCCGCCACCGGGGGGCATCACCAGCACGTGTCGGCGGCACCGACCCGAACGCGCTCATCGCGCCGCTGCCGAGGACGAGGGGTGCACGAAAGATAACCAGGCGGTCGACGAGCGCCTCCTGGATCAACGCCGAGGCGAGCCCCGCGCCTCCCTCGACGAGGAGGGAGCGCACGCCGAGCTCGCGCAGCGCGACGAGCGCATCGCGGGACGTGGCGGCGTGGAGTAGCGTGACCCCGGTGTGCTCCAGCGCGGCGGCGTGCGCCGGCTCAGGCGCCCAGCAGACGACGATCACAGGCACCTGCGCCGCTCCGTGGGCGAGCTTGGACGTCCGCGGCAGTCGCGCCGAGGTATCGAACACGACGCGCATCGGTGCGATGCGAGGCGGTGGCGCGTGTCGAACCGTCAGCTCGGGGTCGTCGGCCAGCACCGTGCCGATTCCCACCGCGATCGCATCGACCCCGGCGCGCATGCGATGCACCTCGCGCCGCGCCAGCTCGCCGGTGAGCCAGCCCGGCTGCCGCGAGTGATCCGCCAGCGCGCCATCGAGTGACAGAGCGAGCTTGAGCTGCACGAACGGCCGATCGCTGGCGAGCGCGTGGAAGAACGACGCGTTGAGCTCCCGCGCAGCCGCCTCCTCGACGCCGAGCGTCACCTCGACGCCGGCCTCGCGCAGCCGCTCTGCCCCGCCCCGCGCGACCGGACTCGGATCCGCGCACGCGGCGACGACGCGGTGCACGCCGGCGGCGAGGATCGCATCGGTGCACGGCGGCGTCTTGCCGAAGTGATTGCAGGGCTCGAGGCTCACGTAGAGCGTCGCGCCGCGCGCCCGTTCTCCCGCCGCGCGCAGCGCCTCCACCTCGGCGTGCGGTCCGCCGTAGTGCGCGTGCCAGCCCTCGCCGACGACGACGCCGTCCCGGACGACGACGGCGCCGACCATCGGGTTCGGCGCCGTCTGTCCCCAGCCGCGTTCGGCCAGCGCGAGCGCTCGGCGAATCCACGCGCCGTCATCCGGCGCGGCCGAGCGCTCGTCGGTCATGCGCTAGAAGCCGAGGCGGAATCCCACCGAGCCGTACGTGCGCGATTTGTCGGCACGACCCGTCGTGAATTCGTTGTACGTATCCACCGTCCCTCCCGAGACCTGACCAACCTCGCCGATCAGCTTGAAAACCGGAAGGTTGAGCGACGCATCGAGGAAGTAGTTCGTGCGCGTGAGCTTCTGATCGAATGTCACCTGAGGCGAGACGAAAGTGCCCGCCGTGCCGGAGACGAGGGCGCTTTCGCTGTACCTGTCCTGCCCGACGCCGGCCGCGAGGCCGAACAGCACCAGGCTCTTGCTGGCCACGATCCGGAACGCCGAAGTCTTGATCTTCGCGTCCGTGACGTCGATGCCGACGCCGGATCCACTTCCCGTGATGTTCGTCGTCGGGAAGTCCCGCTTCAGATAGGTGAACGACACGCCGGGGACGACGAGCGACTCCTGCAGCAGTCCGATCCTCGCGCCGTACCCGAATTGCCAGTTGCGATCGGGCTTGACCTGAATGTCGTCACCCGCGTCGCCGACGTTCGGCACGTAGGTGGCGCTCAACAGCAGGTCGATCCCGCCCACGTTCGTTAGGCCGAGCGGAACGCCGCGGAAGATGCCGAGTGCGGCATCGGCGGTCGGCAACCCCACGATCTGGCGCTTGGCCGGCAGCGCGTTGGCGCCGGTGCGCGGATTCGGTCGGCCGGTGGGGGACGACGTCGGGAAGTCGTTCACCTTCGGCAGATCGCCACTGAAGACGTTTCCGCGCAGCCCGATGGAGAAGTGTCCCGGCCCGCCGAGGTTGCCCCCCTGGCCGAGCGTGGCGTTGCCGCCCGTGAGCGCGAGTCCGAGCTGCGGCGCCATCAGGTCGAAGACGTCGAGCGCCATCTGACACGCGTCCTGCGTTTGCCGTGCGGGGTCGAGCGCGGACGTGCCCGGCGGACATGCGTTCGTCGCGCTCTGCGCGCCCGCGCTCGCGACGACGAGAAACGTCAGTGCCGTGCCGACAACCATCGCCTTTCTCATTCCCGATCCTCTCAGGTTATTCGCACCCGACCGGTCCCGCGCACCGTGCGCCCGAGACGCCAGGCATCGACGTTGGCCGACGACGCGCTCGCCTCGACTGCGGCGACGCTCGACTCGTCGGTGATCACGACCATGCCGACCCCCATGTTGAACGTGCGGTACATCTCGTCGCGCGAGACCTGACCGTGGTGCTCCAGCTGCGCGAAGAGATTCGGGATCGCCCAGCTCGCACCGTCGATCGCGGCGTCGAGCGTGTCCGGCAGCACCCGGTTCACGTTGCCCGGCAATCCGCCGCCGGTGATGTGGGCCATGCCATGGATCTTTCCGAGTATCGGTCTGAGCAGCGGCAGGTACGAGCGATGGATGCGGAGCAGCACGTCGGCCACGCTGGCCGATTCGCCAGGGAACTCGTCGTCGACGTGCAGGTGCATCCGGTCGGCGACGATCCGTCGCGCGAGCGAGTAGCCGTTGGTGTGCAGCCCGCTGCTGGCCAGGCCGAGGATGACGTCGCCTTCCTCGACGCGATCGGCGCCGAGGATGGCGTCCTCTTCCACACACCCGACGATGAACCCCGCGAGGTCGTAATCGGGCGGCGTGTAGATGCCAGGCATCTCCGCCGTCTCGCCGCCGACGAGCGAGCAGCCGTTCTCGCGGCAGCCTGCGGCGACTCCGGTGACGACGGCCTCGACGACGGCGGGCTCGAGCCGTCCCGCGGCGAAGTAGTCGAGGAAGAACAGCGGCACGGCACCCTGGACGAGGATGTCGTTCACGCAGTGGTTGACGAGGTCGTGACCGACGGTGTGATGGCGATCCGCTTCGATCGCGACGCGCAACTTGGTGCCGACGCCGTCGGCGCTGGAGACGAGGACCGGCCGCTGGAAGCCGGCGGGAATGCGGAACATGCCGCCGAAGCCACCGAACGAGCCGCGCGCGCCCGCGGTGAAGGTCGATTCGACGACCGCGCGGATGCGCTCCTTCACCGAGTCCGATCGGCCGATGTCGACGCCGGCGGACGCGTAGTCGAGTGGCTGCTCGTCGCTCACGCGGAACGCTCCTCCTCGAATGCGACGAGGCGTCTGAAGTCGGCGACGCGGGCCGCGATGTCGCTCGACGTGATCTCGAGCAGGCGCTGCACGGAGAACCGCTCGACGGCGAAGGAACCCATGGCCGAGCCGTACACGACGGCGCGACGAAGGTTCTCGTCGCTCAGATCGCCGGTGCGCGCAACGTAGCCCATGAAGCCGCCGGCGAACGAATCACCCGCACCAGTCGGATCGAACACGTCCTCGAGCGGATAGGCCGGCGCGAAGAAGATCGAGCGCTCCTTGAACAGGAAGGCGCCGTGCTCGCCCTTCTTGATGATCACCATCGACGGACCGTGCTCCATGATCCAGCGCGCGGCCTTCACGAGATTCGTGCAATCCGTCAGTTGTCGAGCTTCGCCATCATTCAGCGTGATGAGATCGACGTGCTTGATCAGCTCGACCAGATCGGGACGCCGGCTCTCGATCCAGAAGTTCATCGTGTCGCACGCGACGAGCGTCGGACGCTCGACCTGGCGCAGCACCTCGAGCTGCAAACGCGGATCGATGTTGGCGAGGAAGACGAACGGCGCGCTGCGGAACTGCGCCGGAATCTTCGGACTGAAGTGCGAGAACACGCCGAGGTGCGTCTCCAGCGTCTCGGCAGAGTTGAGATCGTGCCGATAGCGCCCACGCCAGCGGAAGGAGTGGCCGGCCGTCTGCTCGAGCCCCGCCATGTCGACGCCGCGCGCCCGGAGCGGTTCGAGCTGGTCCATCGGGTAGTCGTCGCCGACGACGCCGACGAGCTGCACCGGCGACAGGTGACTCGCCGACGCGGAGAAGAAGGTGCCCGATCCGCCGATGACGTTGTCCGCCTTGCCGAACGGAGTTTCGACGGAGTCGAGCGCGACGGAACCGACGACGAGAACGGGCATGGCGTGGAGGTGAGATAGGAAAAGAAAGGACGCAGTCGTGAGCCGTTGGTTGTCAGTGATGGGTTACTGCGAAACGCAGTGACTGATCACTCACAACCGAAAACTGATCACTGTCGGAAGAGCGTTTACATCCGATCCGGCGCCGTGATCCCGAGAAGCGACAGTCCATTCCGCAACACGATCCGCGCCGCGCGCGCCAGCACGAGCCGGGCGCGGGTGATCGGCTCGGGCTCGTTGAGCACGTGCGCCTTGTGGTACCACAGATGGACCTTGCCCGCGGTCTCGTGCAGATAGGTCGTGACGCGGTGCGGCTCGAGCGCGTCGGCGGCGCCACTTACGAGGCTCGGGAAGTCGAGCAGCGCCTTCATGAGCGCCGTCTCCTCGTCGAGCGAAAGCACGGACAGATCCGCCGCCGCGGGGTCCACCATCGCCGGATCGATCCCGCCGACGCGGAAGATCCCCGAGAGGCGCGCGTGCGCCATCTGGATGTAGTAGACCGGGTTCTCCTCGCTCTGGGAGCGCGCGAGGTCGACGTCGAACGACAGCTGCGAGTCGCCCTTCCGCATGAGGAAGAAGTAGCGCACCGCGTCGCGGCCGACCTCGTCGATCAGATCGCGAACGGTGACGTAGCTCCCGGCGCGCTTGGAGATCTTCATCTCCTCGCCGCTCTTCATCACCGTGACCATCTGATGAAGGACGTACTCCGGGTAGCCCTCGGGGATGCCGATGCCGAGCGCCTGCAGCCCCGCGCGTACCCGCGTGACGGTGCTGTGGTGATCGGACCCCTGCACGTTGATCGCGCGGGTGAAGCCGCGCTCCCACTTCGTCACGTGGTACGCGACGTCCGGCACGAAGTAGGTGTAGGTGCCCCCCTTCTCCGCGCTCTTGCGCATCACGCGGTCCTGATCGTCGCCGTACTCCGTCGTGCGGAGGAAGAGCGCGCCGTCCTTCTCGTACGTCTTGCCGCTCGCGATCAGCGCCTCGACGGTCTTCTCGACCCGCCCGTCGGTGTAGAGCGAGCTCTCGAGAAAGTAGGTGTCGAACCGGACGCCGAACGCCTGGAGATCGAGGTCCTGCTCGTCGCGCAGCGCCTGCACGGCGAACAGGCGCATCGCGTCGAGATCGTCGCCTTCCGCGTCGGTCGGATCGGTCTCGACGTACCGCTGCGCGATCTCGGCGATGTACGCGCCATGGTAGCCGCCCTCGGGAATCTCGAGCGGCACACCATTCAACTCGCGCACGCGCGCCTGCGTGCTCTTCGCGAGGTTCTCGATCTGCACTCCAGCGTCGTTGTAGTAGAACTCGCGCGAGACCCTCCACCCGGTCCACTCGAGCAGCGACGAGATCGCGTCGCCGAGCGCGGCCTGACGTCCATGGCCGACGTGGAGTGGACCGGTGGGGTTTGCGCTCACGAACTCGACGACGACCGGACGCGAGGCGCCGCTCGTCGTACGCCCGAATCGCTCACCGGCCGCGACGAGCGCCGCGATCCCCTGCGCTACACGCGCGGCGTCGAGGCGGAAGTTGATGAACCCTGGTCCGGCGATCTCCGCCGTCGCGATTCCCGCCGCGGCCCGGTCGATCGACTCGACGATCTGCTGCGCGATGTCGCGCGGCTTCCGGCCGAGCGGCCTGGCGAGCACCATCGCGAGATTGGTGGCCCAGTCGCCAAACGATGGATCGCGCGGGCGCTCGAGCAACGGCTCCGTTCCCGCGGGCGCGCCGAGGCGTCCCGCCGCGCGCGACAGCTCGGCGCGCAACGCGTCGAGGCCGTCGCTCACTCGCCGCTGCTCGGCTTGGGCGCGGGCTTGGACTCGGCCGGCTTGGCGTCGCTCTTCGCGGAGTCGCCGCTGGAGGCGGAAGGCGACGGTGCCGCGCCGTCTCCGCCAGTCGATCCCGACTCGGCCTTCTTTCCCTCGCCCTTCGTCTCTTCGGGCGCCTTCTTCCGGTGGGCGTCCTTGCCGTAGTCGGTCAGATAGAACCCCGACCCCTTGAACAGTAGCCCCGCGCCAGCGGACATGATGCGCTCGGCCATCCGACCGCACTCGAGACAAGCGGTCTGGGCCTCAGCGGTGCCGATCGAGCGATAGAAACGCTCGAACTCGTGACCCAGTGGACAGCGGAACTCGTAAGTTGGCATCTATGTGAGACTTAGGCGACTCGAACGCATCATCGAATACTAGCCGCCGGCCCGGACCGCTACAAGTCCGCCGGGCACGGCGTTCTCGGCATGGCCAGGTGAGGATTCCTCGACTCGCTGCGCTCGCTCGGAATGCGAGCGTGGGCGGATAGTCCTTCCCCGCGCGAGCCTACGCCGGTCGGTGCGTTCCCCACACGCCGCGCAGCGTATCGCTGATCTCGCCGACCGTCCCGCGCGCCCGCACCGCGTCGATGATCAGCGGCATCAGCGGCGTACGATACACCTCCGCCTGTCGCACGTAGCCGCCAGCCGCGTCGCGCAGCTCGTCCATCGCAGCCTTCAACGCACGCGCGCCGCGCCGCGCTCGCGTCTGGCTCAGTCGCGCGACCTGGTCGCGCTCGAGCGCTGAATAGTCGGGTGCCGGCACCACCGTCTCCTCGGAGCCATCGGCGAAGCGATTGACGCCGACGATCACCGACTCGCCACGCTCGACGCGGAGCTGGTACTCGTAGGCCGACCGGCCGATCTCCTCCTGGAAGAATCCAGCCTCGATGGCGCGGGCCGCACCACCGAGCTCGTCGACGCGCTCGAGCAGCTGCATCGCAGCGCTCTCCAGCGCGGCGGTGAGTTGCTCCACGTAGTAGCTCCCGGCGAGCGGATCGGCCGTGAGCGCCGCGCCGCTCTCGTAGCCGACGATCTGCTGCGTGCGCAGCGCGAGGGTCGCCGCCTCCGCCGTCGGCAGCGCGAGCGCTTCGTCGTAGCCGTTTGTGTGGAGCGACTGCGTCCCGCCGAGCACCGCGGCGAGCGCCTGCACGGTGACGCGCACGACGTTGTTGAGCGGCTGCTGCGCCTGGAGCGTCACGCCGCCCGTCTGCGTGTGGAAGCGCAGCCGGCAGCTCGCGTCGCTCGCGCCGAAGCGCTCGCGCATGAGGCGCGCGTACATGCGACGCGCGGCGCGGAACTTCGCGACCTCCTCGAACAGGTCGCTGTGCGCAGCGAAGAAGAACGACAGCCGCGGCGCGAAGTCGTCGATCGCGAGGCCCGCGTCGCGCGCGCGGGCGACGTACTCCATCGCGTTCGCGAAGGTGAACGCGAGCTCCTGCACCGCGGTCGATCCGGCTTCGCGGATGTGATAGCCCGAGATCGAGATCGGGTTCCAGCTCGGCACCTCCTCGGCGCAGAAGCGGAAGATCTCGGTGATCAGCGCGAGCGACGGACCGGGCGGATAGATGTACGTGCCGCGCGCCACGTACTCCTTCAGGATGTCGTTCTGGATCGTCCCACCGAGCACCGACCGCGTGATGCCGCGCTCCTCGGCGACGACGATGTACATCGCGAGGAGGATCGACGCCGTCGCGTTGATCGTCATCGACGTCGTCACGCGATCGAGGGGAATCCCGTCGAGGAGGAGGTGCATGTCCTCCACCGAGTCGATCGCGACACCGACGCGGCCGACCTCGCCGTGCGCGCGCGGCGAATCGGAGTCGATCCCCATCTGCGTCGGCAGATCGAACGCGACGGAGAGTCCGGTCTGTCCCTTCTCCAGCAGCAGCCGGAACCGCTCGTTCGTCTGCCGGGCCGTGCCGAATCCGGCGTACTGGCGCATCGTCCAAAGCCGGCCGCGGTACATGCTCGGCTGGACGCCCCGCGTGTACGGAAACGTGCCGGGATCGCCGAGGTCGCGCGCATAGTCGATGGGCGCGTCGGCAGGGCGATAGACCGGGGCGACCGGAAGCCCCGAAGGCGAGAAGCGCGGCTCGGTGATGCGCGGACCTCTAGGCGCCGACGAGCTCGGAGTGGTGCGCGTACGTCCGGAGCGCGAGATCCACGTCGCTCTTCGAGCCCATGATGAGCGGGACGCGCTGGTGCAGCTCCGTGGGCTGCACGTCGAGCAGGCGCGTTCGACCGTCGATCGCCGCGCCGCCCGCCTGCTCGCAGATGAACGCGAGGGGGTTCGCCTCGTAGAGCAGACGCAGCTTGCCCTGCGGGCTCTTGCGGCTCGCCGGATAGCAGAACACGCCGCCACCGAGGAGGTTGCGATGGAAATCGGCGACCAGCGAGCCGACGTAGCGCACGGTGAGATGGCGTCGCTCCCCTTCGAGCCCGCGATACTGGCGCATCAGCTTCTTGGTCGGCTCGTCCCAGTACTGCTCGTACGAGTCGTTCACGGAGAGGAACTGCCCTTCATCCGGCGTGCGGATGTTCGGATGCGAGAGCAGGAACTCGCCGATCGATGGGTCGAGGGTGAACCCATGCGCGCCCTGGCCGGTGGTGTACACCAGCATCGTGCTCGAGCCGTAGATCACGTAGCCCGCGGCGACCTGCCGGCGGCCCGGCTGGAGCAGATCCTCCATCTCGCCGTTCCGTCCGCGCGTGATCTTCTGCACGATGCTGAACACCGTGCCCACCGGCACGTTGACGTCGATGTTCGACGAGCCGTCGAGCGGATCGAACAGCAGGCAGTACTTCCCGCACTTGAAGTTCTCGGGAATCGGGATGATCCCCTCCACCTCCTCCGACGCCATCGCGCAGAGCCGACCGCCGTGATCGACCGCCTTGATGATGGTCTCGTTGGCGAAGACGTCGAGCTTCTGCTGGATCTCGCCCTGGACGTTCGCGTCGGTGGTCGCGCCGAGGATGTCGACGAGGCCGGCGCGGCGCACCTTGTTGGCGATCATCTTCGCCGCGAGCGCGAGGTCGTAGAGAATGCCCGACAGCTCGCCGGTGGCCTCGGGGTGGAGGCGCTCCTGCTCGATGATGAAGCGCTCGATCGTGACGACGGACGTCGCGGTGTGCTGGACCACGGGCGACCTCTACACGCTGGGAGGAACGCCGTCGACGCGGTTCGCGGCGAACTGGCGCGCGTCCGCTTCGTACGGGTTCCGCAGATAGCCGTGCCGCAGGCTCCGCCAGACGTAACGGAGTGGAAACGCACGGTCGGCTGCAAACTGGTGGACGTGCCGGAGTTCGTGCAAGAGCAGTTCCGGCTCGAGCGGAGCGCCCGGTGCGAGCCACACCGTTCGCCCGAGCGTGAACCCCGAGACGGTCGCGCGACCGAGGCACCACCCGCCGATGCGCACTGGCATCCCGCCTCGGCGCCACCGCGCGTGGGCGAGCTCGGGGTAGCGCTCGAGCAACGGAGCGGGAAGCGCCATCCGCCCGCCCATGAGACCGCGCCACAGCGCCGACGCCGTGCGAGATAAACGACCAGCACCGCTGGCGTTCAAGGCCTTGCCCGCTCCGGGATCGACCATCGTTCGTCGCGCGCCTCCACCTCGAGATGTCGTCCGTCCGTGCTGACCACGATCGTGCCGACGCGATCGGTACGGAGCACCTGCGCGCCCGAGTCGCGGAGCGCCTGCATCACTTCCGGGCTCGGATGCCCGTATGCATTGTGCGCGCCGACGCTCACGAGCGCGAGCCGCGGACGCACCGCGCCGATGAAGCGCGGCGTCGTGCTCGTCCGGCTGCCGTGATGGCCGACCTTGAGCACGTCCGCCGCGAGGGCCTCGACGCCCTGCGACAGCAGCCAGTCCTCCTCGGGTGCCTCGGCGTCGCCCGTGAAGAGGAAGCGGATCGCACCGACGCGCGCCACGAGGACGGTGCTGGCGAGATTGGCGTCGGACAGTCCAGCCACCCAGGTGGACTCCGGCGCGAGCGCGGTGAGCACTACCTCGTCGACGCGCAGCGAATCGCCCGGATGAACGCGCTGCCACGCGATGTGATCCCGTGCTGCCTCGCCGAGTGCGCCGAGATACGCCGGTGTCGTGCCGACGTAGCCCGGATCGAGAAAGCGCGCCGGATGCAGCGACGCGAACACCGACGCAGCGCCGCCGACGTGATCCGCGTGCGGATGCGAGAGCACGAACAGCGCGAGCGATCCGCCTCGGTGCGCGATGTACGGCACGACCGTCGAGCGGCCTGCGTCGCCGCCGAGCCAGTTGCGTCCCGCGTCGACGAGCACCCATCGATTCTTGCGCGTGCGGACCGCGATCGCGTCTCCCTGTCCCACATCCAGCACGTGCAGCTCGGTGAACGGGCGATCGGGACGCACGATCGGTGAGAGCACCAGCGCCGCGATCGCCGACGTCGCAACGACCATGGCGCGTGCGGACCGCGTGGACGCGCAGGCAGCGAGCGTCGCCACCGCGGCGACTCCGGAGAGGATGGCGGACGTCGCCGAGGGCGTGACGGTGAGCACGCCACCGGGAACGGCGGCGCCGGCACGCGCGACGGCGTCGAACGTCGCGACGAGGGCATGCGCCGCATCGGCGCAGAGCGCCTCGATGGCGGGGACCGGAATGCACAGCGCGACGAACAACACGGGCTGCAGCAGGCCCATGATCGGATCCGCCACGAGATTGGTCACCGGACCGACGAGGGCGACGCGGCCGATCGCCCACGCGACGAGCGGCGCCGTCGTGACCGTCGCGACGAGGCTGATGATCACGCCGGTCGAGATGGTGCGGCGGGGTCCCCGCCACGAGCGTGGCACGACGCGGCGCACGAGCACGCCGCCCGCCACCAGCGCGGCAGTGCCCGCGACGCTCAGCTGCCAGCCGAGGTCCAGCACCGTCGCCGGCACGACGAGCGGCACCACGCCGCCGAGCGCGAGAATCGCCCAGCGACTCGTCGGTCGCTGCCGCAGCCGGCTCACCAGCAGCACGCCGAGCATCACGGCGGCCCGCACGGCCGGCGGCGGTGCACCGATCGCGGTGACGTACGCGACGAGCAGGACGAGCGACGCGGCGCGCGTCGGCGCCCTCGGGAGCCGCAGCGCCGCGCCGAGCAGCTCGAGCGCGAGCGCGATGATCCCGACGTGCAGCCCCGACACGCTGAGCATGTGCACGAGCCCAGCGTCGGCGTAGCGGTCGCGCTGAGTCGCATCGATCGCGCTCATGTCGGCGATCACCAGCGCACGAACGAGCGGCGCATCGGCGGTGAAGATGCGGTCGATGCGGGTCCCCGTCTGTGCGCGCAGCCGCGGCAGAAGAGCGTCGGCTCCGAGCGAGCGGAGCCTTCCGCTCTGGACGACCATCGCGCGGTCGCCCGCCTCGGCGCGGCCCGTCAGCGCGAGAAGCTCGCCCGGCACACCATGCCCCGACTCGACGAACACCGTGACGCGACCGCGGCAGCCGAGCGCGGCGATCCAGCCGCGAGCCACGTCGCCCTCGTCCACCACTTGCTCGACGGTGAGCTCCCACTGCCGGCGTGAGGCGAGGGTGCGCCCGCATGCCCGCTCGTGAGCCGCATCGGCCACCGCCACGAGGACGCCGCCGGCCGCGATGGCGATCACGCCACCGATCCAGCCGCGATGGAGACGCAGCATCCCGAAGGACAGTGCGGCGAGCGTCGCGGCGGCGAGGAGCGAAGCGCGTTCGCCCAGCTCGAATCCGGCGAGCAGTCCCCCGGCGTACGCGAGCGCGCACCACGCGACGAGCGGCATCGCGCAGATATCGCCCGCGCGGCGCGGCGCGCGTCATCGCTTGTCGGAGAGCCGGCGCGAAACGGCGCCGACGACGAACCTAGCCGGCCATCGGCAGCGGCTGGCGCTCGCGAACGATCGCGCCGGTGAACGTGGAACCGGTGGTACCCGTGAGCTCCACGGTCAGATAGCGACCGAGCATGCTCGCGTCACCTGGCACGAGCACCGTCTTGAAGTCGCGCGTCCGCGTCATGAGCATCGCTTCGCCACGCTTCGCTTCGCGCTCCACCAGCACCTCGTGACGCGTGCCGAGCAGACCGAGGTTCCGCTGGCGCGCACCGGACCGGACGACCGCGACAAGCCGTTCCAGCCGCTCGCTCGCCACCTCGGCCGGCACGGTGAGCTCGGCGGGCATTCGCGTCGCGGGGGTGCCGTCGCGCGGCGAGAAGATGAACGTGTACGCGTCGACGAAGCCGACCGCCTCCACGGCGCTCAGCGTCTCCTCGAACTCGCCGTCCGTCTCGCCCGGAAAGCCGACGATCACGTCGGTGGTGAGCGCGAGGCCTGGCACCGCCGCGCGCAGCCGCGCGACGCACTCGAGGTACTCCTCGCGCGTGTAGCGGCGCAGCATGCGCTTGAGCGTGCGGGTCGACCCGCTCTGCATCGGCAGATGCACGTGCTCGCACACCGTCGGCACTTCGGCGAGCGCGGCGATGACGCGCTCGCTGAAGTCGTTCGGATGCGGGCTCGTGAACCGCACGCGACGGACGCCCGGCACGCTGCCGACACGTCGCAGCAAGTCGGCGAAGTCGTGGCGCCCGTCGTTGTACGAGTTCACCGTCTGGCCGAGCAGCACGACCTCGCTCATGCCATCCGCCACCACGCTTTCCACCTCGCGGACGACGTCGTCGAGCCGGCGGCTCCGCTCGGAGCCGCGCGTCGTCGGCACGATGCAGTACGTGCAGCGATAATCGCAGCCGCGCTGCACCGGGATCCACGCCTTGACGCGATCGAACCGGCGCGGCGTGAAGTCCTCGTAGTGCTCCTCGAGATCGAACGTCGTCGCGATGGCGCGCTCGCCGCGCCGCGCGCCGTCGACCAGCGCCGGCAGGGCGCGATAGCCGTCGGGTCCGATCACGAGCGAGACGTGCTTCGCCTTATCGAGAAGCGTCGGGCCGAGGCGCTGCGCCATGCAGCCGGTCACGCCCATCACCGTGCCGGGCTTCATGTGGCGCTTGAGCTCTCCCAGCCGCCCGATCACGCGCTGTTCGGCGTGGTCGCGGATGGCGCACGTGTTGACGAGGATGACGTCGGCGCCGTCGGGCTGATCGACCGGCGCGTAGCCGGCGCTCGCGAGCTTCCCGAGCATCAGCTCGGAGTCGCTCACGTTCATCTGACAGCCGTACGTCTCGACGTAGACCGTCGGGCGCTGCTCGGAAGACATCGTCGAAAGCTAGCGGGAGAGCGGCTCGAGCGCCTCCGCCCGGAGCGCGCCGCCGCGCACGGCGAGCGTGGCGCGGAAGCGTGCCGCCCTCGGCGGCGCGCCGGTGCCGAGCGCCACGTCGAGATAGTCCTCCGTGAGCCCGCGCGGCGCGCTCCCTTCGCGGACGACGACGACGTCTGCCTCTCCGCCGGCGCGTGCGTGCCGATGCGCCTCGGCCTTCGAGCCGGCGATGGCGCGCAGCTCCGCCGCGCGTTCACGGGCCACGTGCGGCGCGACCGGCTCGGGAAGGCGCGTGGCCGCCGTTCCCGGCCGAGCCGAGTAGGGAAAGACGTGCAGCGACGTGAAGGGCAGCGCCCGCGCGACCGCGACCGTCATCGCGTGGTCCTCGTCGCGCTCGCCGGGGAAACCCGTGATGACGTCGGCGGCGAGGGCGAAGACCGGCGCTCTCGCCACCAGGCGCTCGACCGCGGACACGTAGCTCGCGGCCGTGTACCAGTGGCGCCCCATCCGTCGCAGCACGCGATCGGATCCCGATTGCAGCGGCGCGTGGAGATGCGGCGCGACCCGGCCCGGCGCACCGACGAGGAGCTCGCCGAGGCGTTCGTCGACTTCCGTCGCCTCGATCGAGGTGAGGCGGAAGCGCACGTCGGGCACCTCGCGTACCAGGCGCTCGACCAGCGCGCCGAGCGAGCCGTCGTGCTCCTTTCCCCAGCCGCCGATGTGGACGCCGGTGAGCACGATCTCGCCGTGATGTTCGGCGAGCGCGCGCGCTTCGTTCACGAGCGCGTCGGCGGAACGACTCCGGTGCGCCCCACGCGCCAGCGTCGTCACGCAGAAGGTGCAGTGCTCGTCGCAGCCGTCCTGGATGCGCAGCAGCGCTCGCGCGCCGGACTGGCGCGTCGTGAACGCGACGCGATCACCCTGCAGACCGATCGCCGCCGCCACGCTGTCGAGATCGGCGCCGGGCACGAGGGCGCGCACGCCGGGCAGCTCCGCGAGCGGTGCCGCGGCGGCGCCCGGGAGTGCGGCAGCGCAGCCCATCACCACGGAGCGCAGCGCCGGATTGCGGCGTGCGGCGCGACGCACCTGCTGCCTCAGATCGGCCACGGCGTCGGCCGTGACCGCGCAGCTGTTGAACACCGCGACGTCGGCATCTTCGGGCGTCTCGACGATCGTCGTACCCTCGGCTTCGACCATCGCTCGCACCGCTTCGCTGTCGTACTGATTGGCGCGACAGCCGAAGGTGCGCAGATACAGCTTCACGCCGAGAGACCGCTCCCGATCGGCGCGGACGCGGCTGGCGGACGCTCCGGCAGCCAGAAGTGGAAGGCGCTGCCCTGCCGTTCCGGCCCGCTCTTCACCCAGATCCGTCCGCCGTGCGCTTCGACGACGAGCTTGCAGAAGGCCAGTCCGAGCCCGGAGCTCCGCACGCGCGGGATGTGCGGCGTCTTCACCTGCTCGAACTTTCGGAAGATGATGTCGTGGTACTCGGGCGGGATGCCCACGCCGTCGTCCGCGACGGTGAAGAGCGTGCCGCCGCCGTCCGTGCGTGCACCCAGCGTCACCGTCACGGCGCGTGCCGAGTGCGAGAGTGCGTTCTGGATCAGATTGCTGAACACGCGCTTGATCAACGCCTGGTCCGCGTCGATGGCGCGCGCGTCGTTGACCACCTCGAGCTTGAGGCGAGCACGCTCCTGCTGGACGCGGATCTCCCATTCGCGCGCGACCTCGTTCAGCAGCGCCGGCGGCGAGAGCCGCGACAGATTCAGCGCGAGCCGCGTCTCCTCGAGGCGGGCCACCTCGAGCAGGTCCTCGATCAGGCCGAGCAGGTCCTGCGCGCGCTTCTCCGTCTCGTCGAGCGCCTTGCGCTGATTCTCGGTAAGCGGGCCGAAGTCTCCGTCGATCAGCATCTCCATCGCGCCGATCACGGACGTCAGCGGCGACTTGAGGTCGTGGACGATCATCTTCATGAGATCGTCGCGGACCTTCTCGAGCTCCTTCTGCTTGCGCAGGCTCTCCTCGAGCGCATCGGTGGCTGCCTTCAGCTTGAGCAGCGATCGCACCCGTGCGCCGAGCACGAGGCGGTTGTGCGGCTTCGTGAGGAAGTCGTCGCCCCCCGCCTCGATCGCCTTCACGCGATCGGTCGTGTCGTTGAGCGCCGTGACGAAGATGACGGGGATTCGCGCCGTGCGCGGATCGCGCTTGATGCGGCGGCAGACCTCGAAGCCGGTGGAGCGGTCGTCGACGCCGAGATCGCCGGCGGGCATCGACACGTCGAGAATGCAGAGATCCGGATGGCGCTCGGCGCAGACCCGGAGCGCCGACGGACCGTCGTAGGCCGCGACGGCGCGGAAGCCGAGGACGTGCAGCTGATCGAACAGGAGCTCGACGTTCGCGGGCACGTCGTCCGCGACGAGAATGAGGGGCGCGTCAGCCGGAGGAGGGGCCAGCTCGCTCATGCGTCAGGGTCGGACGGTGAGGCCTGCGCTGATCGTCCACGCCTTCTCGCGCAGAGCGACCGCGCTGGACACTGGATCGCGCAGCGCACGGATGCCGGTCACGTCGAGCGCGATGCGGTTGCGGGCGAAGGTCGTCCCGAATCCGAACGACGCGCTTTTCTCCTTCACCGCCGAGGTGGCGAGACCGAAGGGCAGCGTACGCCACCGCGCACCGGCCCTCAGTTGGATGGCACGCTCGCCCCAGCGCGGACCGAGGACGTCGGCGCCGACGCTCGTGTCCCAGTCCTCGCTGATCGGCAGCGTGGACGAGCCCAGCCCGCGCATGCGCGACCACAAGTCCTTCGACGTGCGCACGGCGACCGTCGTGCCGCGGATGCCGACGAAGGCGGCGCTGAACGACATGCGGTCGGGCACGTTCGCCTTGGCGAGCGTCGTGTCGGCGTGCTTCACCGACATGGAGCCTCCCTTCCGGTACGACGCGGCCAGTCCGATGGTGTTGCCGATGAACAGCGACGTCCCCCCGGAGATCGCGGTGCCGACATACGTGACCGTCGAGGTATCGACGATCGCCGCGTACCGCGTGCTGTCGTCGAACCGCTGCGTGCTGCGCAGCCGGTTGTCGCCCGTGATGGCATGGCCCGCGACGCCGAACCTGATCCAGCTCGCCGGCGCCCACGCGAGCGCGAGGCGCACGTCGCCGATCGCGCCGTCGCTTTTGAAGAAGTTGGTCGTCGGCAGCGTCTCCGTGCCGACCGTCTGCAAGCGACGCTCGTTCGTCTCGAAGCTGCGGTCGAGCAGGTTCGAGAGCGAGAGGCCGGCCATGAGACTCGGCCGCAGCGGAAACGCGATCAGCGCGAGCGGATGGCGGGTGAGGCGGGCCGTCTCCGTGCCCGCGCCGACGCTCAGCTGCCGAAACTCCGGCTCCGCCTGGATGTACAGCGCGCCCCCGCCGATGCTCGACAGCGCGGCCGGATTGGTCGACGAGAGCGGATCGAACTCCGTGATGGCACCACCGGTGCCGAGCGAGCGCGTGCTCATCCCGCTCGTGGGGTAGCCGAACCCCTGGGTGCTGAGCGTGCCCTGTGCGCGCACGACGGCAGGGACGGCAAGAGTCATGGCGGCGAGTACGAGCGCCGCACGAATGCAAGTGATCATGGCAATCCGAAGCCGCGGCGCGGCACGTAGGTGATGCGCAGCCGCGGACGGAGCGATTCCGCACCTTGCGTGGACACGAAGTCCAGCTCCGCCGGCGACGAGGCTTCCTGCTTCGCACGGATGACGATGGCGCGGATGCTGTTCGCCGAGCCAACCTCACGCCAGGCACGGAACAGATTCACGAGCTCGATGCTTCGGAGTCCCGGATCCTTCGGCACCAGCCGGACCGAGTCCACGCCGACCGCCGAGCCCGAACCGGCGAAGCGCACGATGGTCCTTACGTCGGTGATCGCCGAGCCGGCGAGAATCGGGTTCACGAGCAGGGCCATGGTGTCCGCCGACGACGCCGCCACGCGCGACTGAAGTTGATTGAGCAGCAGCGACGCGCGGATGACCTGGACCGAGTCGAGGAGAATCGGCGGGACGTCGAACTTCAGGTAGGTGCGCGCGCCATTCACACCGCCCACCGCGAGCACGCTGGATGCGGGGATGGGGAGCGCGCCGGAGACCACGATCGGATACATCGCGTACACGGTGGCGATCGATTCTCCCGCCGGCGTGTTCGACTGAAAGAACACGGTGTCCCGCTTCACCAGCGTGTCGGGCGACACGCGGAAGGTGAGCCGCGGCGAGTAGACCGAGCCAGCGACGCGGAGCCGCACTCGCTGCGTGGAGCTGATGCGGAGTCCCACCCGGAGCCGCGCGCCGGCGGTCGCCTTCGCCAACACGACCTCGTTCGCGATCGGCAGCGGCAGCGTGTCGCGGATCTCCGAGACGTCGAACGTGCGCGTGCCGATGAGGCGGTCGGGACGGAAGAGGGGAACGAGCGCCGTCGTGAGCGAGTCGGCCGCCGTCGTGTCGACGTCGAACGCGTCGATCGTCACCGCGGCCTTCGGCCGGCCGATCGTCGTGTCCACGACGAAGAAGATCCGCGCGCTGTCGACGCGGGTGATCGCGCTGTCGGCGCTCGCGTTCGGGTGGCGGAAGGTGTTGGGCAGCGTGTCGAATCGGATCACGAGCCGCACGTCGGCGGTGTCGCCCTGCGCCATCAGGGTGAACTCGCGCGCCGCGCCGAACTCGGGATACCCCGCGAGGACCGAGTCGACGGTGATGACGCCGGTGAGCGTCGTGTCGCGGAGCGCCGCGCTCTGGTCGCCGCACAGGTTCGGGCAGCCGAGCGATCCGGTCACCTCTTCCGTACACGCCACGAAACCAAGGAGCAGAAGCGCGCCGAGCGCGCCTCGAAGAATCCGATCAGCCAAGACGTACACTCCATCCGTCGTCACGCGCCGGCGCCGTCATGGGCGCCTCAGCGACGTGGGGGTGAATGCGTGCGGCAACAACTCCGACATGTCCCATCGCGCCTCCGCGCCGCCGCGCGTGACGCTCAGCACTGGAAGCGCCGGCGCGAACTCGAACAACACTTGCCGGCAGATGCCGCACGGAGGCGTGGGGACATCCGCCTCCGTGGCGATCACGAGGGCATCGAACTCCATGAGCCCCCGCGCGACTGCCGCGCCCACCGCGACGCGCTCGGCGCACGAGCCCGCCGGATACGACGCGTTCTCAACATTACACCCTTCCACGACCATTCCGTTCGATGCGAGCAGCGCCGCGCCGACGCGGAAGCCCGAATATGGTGCGTACGCATGCTCCATCGCCGCCTCGGCGCGCGTCCGAAGAGCCCGCCACGCCTCCGAAGTCGGCTCCGGCCGCGCCGCTGTCCGACTCAATGTCCGCGCTCCAGCGTCGGGAGGAACGAGTTCCCCCGCCCCCGAAACCCGACGTTCAGCCATTCCGCCACCGTCGCGCCCAAATCCGAGAACGTCTCCCGCTCGCCGATCGAGACCGCGTGAACCGGGTCGCCGAGGGCGAGCAGCGGCACGTATTCCCGGGCGTGATCCGTCGATGCCGTCGTTGGATCGTTGCCGTGATCGGCCGTGATGAACAGCAGGTCGTCCTCGCGCAGTGCGGACCGGATCACCGGAAGGGCGTCGTCGAACTCGCGGAGAGCCCGCTCGAATCCCGCCGCATCGTTCCGGTGCCCGTACAGCGTGTCGAAATCTACCAGGTTGGCGAACAGCAACCCACCCTGCTCCCCGAGAAGCCATTCCATGATGGCCTCGATCCCCTCGGCATTGCTTCGCGTGTGCCGAGCCCGCAAGGCGCGGCCGGCGAACAGGTCATCCACCTTTCCCACGCCGGCGCGGGGCACGCCGGCCGCCGCGAGGTCGTCGAGCAGCGTCTCCTCTGGAGGCGGGAGCGCGTAGTCGCGTCGATTCGTCGTGCGAACGTATTCGCCCGGCCGTCCGACGAATGGTCGCGCGATCACGCGCGACACGTCGTGCGGAGCGACGAGCATCGCGCGCGCGATCTCGCACGCCGCGTACAGCTCCTCGAGCGGCACGACCTGCTCGTGGGCCGCGATCTGGAAGACGGAGTCCGCCGAGGTGTAGACGATGAGCTTCCCCGTGGCTTCGTGCTCCGCACCCAGGCGCGCGATGATCTCCGTGCCGCTGGCGGCCACGTTGCCGATGACGCCGCGGCCCGTGGCGCGCGAAAAGTCGTCGAGTAGCGGCTGCGGAAAGCCCTTGGGGTAGGTCGGGAACGGTCGCGACAGGTGCAGTCCCGCGATCTCCCAGTGCCCCGTCGTGCTGTCCTTTCCCGCCGAGGCCGGACGCATCTTCCCCCACGCGCCCTGGGCCGTCATCGTCGGCGCGACTCCCTCCAGCGGCGCGATGTTGCCGAGCCCCGCCGCCGCGAGGTTGGGGAGGGAAAGCCCGCCCTGCCTGCGAGCCAGGTTGCCGAGCGTGTCGCTCCCCGTATCGCCATAGTCCGCGGCATCGGGAGCGGCACCGACGCCGACGCCGTCCAGCACGAGGATGATCGCGCGGCGTCTCACGCAGCGGCCTCCGCCTCCTCGGCGTCCTGGTGGACGCGCGGCAGTCGGGTGCGTAGTCCCGTCAGCAGCTCGTAGGGCGACAGCTCGCCCAGCTCCGCGAGCTCGCTCACCGTGATCACATCGTCGCCGTCTCGACCGAGCAGAGTGACGACGTCGCCGAGAGCGGCATCCGTGTCGGTCACGTCCAGCATCGTCATGTCCATCGTCACTCGCCCCGCGACCTGAACGCGTCGGCCGCCGAGGAGGGCGACGCCCCGGTTGCCGAGTGCACGGCGGTAGCCGTCGGCATACCCGACCGGCACGGTGGCGATCCGGCGCACGCCCGGTGCGCGCCAGGTCGCGCCATAGCTGACCGTGTCCCCCTCGGAGAGAGTTCGGATCTCCACGATGCGCGCCCGGACCGCCGCGACCGGTTCCGGCACGAGCGCTCCCTCGGGCCGCGATGCGACGCCGTAGAGGAAGATTCCCGGCCGGCAAAGCGACCACCGGGATGGAGCGTGCGCCTCCACGGCCGGACCGTTCTCGGCATGAATCAGCGGGGGCCGCTCGGGCAATTCCGCGAGAGCCTCCTCGAACCGCGCTTCCTGCTGCTCGCGGCTGCCGTCGTCCAGATCGGCCGAGTGAAAGTGCGTGAAGACGCCCGCCGGCCGCGTGCTGGCGAGGATGTCGCGATACCAGCTCATGTGGTCCCAGCGCAGCCCGGCGCGCGACATCCCGGTGTCGATCTGGAGATGCCAGTCGCGCCCGGTGCGGGCCCACGATTCCATCACGGCCGGATCGCCGAGCGCGGGGGTGAGATCGGCGCGGCGCATCGCGTCGATCTCGGTGCGCAGGATCGGGGTGAACACGATGATCGGCCGCGTGATGCCGCCGCGGCGCAGCTCCTCGCCTTCGGAGACCGTGGCCACACCGTAGCCCCAGGGCGTGAGCTCCTCGAGCCCGAGCGCGACGTGGAGGGCGCCGAGGCCGTAGCCGTCGGCCTTCACCATCGGCAGGAGCGGGACGCCGGCGCGCGCCGCGACGGCAGCCCCGTTGCGGCGCAGCGCGGCCAGGTCCACCTCCACCCAGGCGCGTTTCATCGGACGGCGCGGTGCGCTATCATGTGAAGACTGAACAAGATACGGAGCCAGGAAGAGCGATGCAAGAAAAGCCGGGACTCGAAGAGACGGTGGAGTTGATGAAGGATCTGCGTCGCCGCTGCGAGTGGGATGCGGCGCAGACGCACGAGTCGCTCCGGCCCTATCTACTGGAGGAGGCGTACGAGGTCGACGACGCGATCCGGTCGGGCAACGACACGCTGCTGCGCGAAGAGCTCGGTGATCTGCTGCTGCAGGTCCTCTTCCACAGCGTGGTGGCCGAGGAGCGCGGAGCATTCGACTTCGGAGACGTCGTGGAAGGTTTCCTCCGCAAGATGAAGTCGCGGCATCCGCACCTCTACGAGGGGGGCGAGCGCCAGAGCTGGGAGGGGATGAAGGCGAAGAAGCGCGCCAGCATTGTCGACGGGCTGCCGGCGGATCTGCCGTCGCTTCACCGCACGTTCCGGCTGCAGGATCGTGCGGCCGGAGTCGGCTTCGACTGGCCCGACGCGTCGGGCGCGGCCGCGAAGGTGGAGGAGGAGCTGGCCGAAGTGCGGGCCGAAGTGGCGCGTGGCGCCGAGCCGTCGGCGTACGGCGTACCCGACGAGCGACTCGAGGAGGAGCTGGGCGACCTGCTGTTCGCCGTGGTGAACCTGTCTCGCAAGCTCGGCGTGCATCCGTCGCTCGCGCTGGACAAGGCGAACGTGAAATTCGCCGCGCGCTTTCAGGAGATCGAGCGTCTGGCGCGCGAGCGAGGGATCGATGTGGGAACGGCAGGGCTCCCTGTGTTGGACAGTCTCTGGGACGAGATCAAGTCCGAGGAGTGACTTGGCCATTGCGCATCGCGCCGCCTCACGGAGTGAGCCGATGCATCAGCCTGGGAAATGCAATCACCTCGCGCACGTGCTGGATGCCGCAGATCCATGCGACCGTGCGTTCGAGGCCCAGGCCGAAGCCGGCGTGGGTGAAGGTGCCGTAGCGTCGCAGGTCGAGGTACCACTCGTACGCCTTGCGCGGCAATCCTTCTTCCTCGATGCGCGCGACGAGCTTGTCGTAGTCGTCCTCGCGCTGTGATCCGCCGATGATCTCTCCGTAGCCCTCCGGTGCGAGCAGGTCATCGCACAGCACCGTGCGCGGATCGTCCGGGTTCTCCTTCATGTAGAAGGCCTTCGCCTCCTTCGGGTAGTTGAACACGAACACCGGCTTGTCGTAGTCCGCGACGATGAGCGCCTCGTCGTCCGCGCCGAGATCTTCACCCCACCGCGTCTCGCTCCCCTTTCGCTGCACGAGCGCGACGGCGTCGGTGTAGTTCAACCGCGGAAACGGAGGCACGATGCCTCGCAGCTTCTCGACGTCGCGCTCCAGCTCCGCGAGTTCCGCGCTGCGACGTTCAACGACACGTTGCACCAGATAGGCAACGAAATCTTCCTGCAGCCGCATGTTGGCGTCCGAGTCGTTCCACGCCACCTCCGGCTCGATCATCCAGAACTCGGTGAGGTGACGGCGCGTCTTCGACTTCTCGGCGCGGAAGGTCGGACCGAAGGTGTATATCTTTCCGAACGCCGCAGCGGCAGCCTCGCCGTAGAGCTGCCCGGTCTGCGCGAGGTACGCGTTCCCCTCCTCGAAGTACTCGGTGGCGAAGAGTCCCGACCGCTCGCCGATCGCTGCGGTGAGGATCGGCGTGTCGACGCGGAGGAATCCTCGCTCGTAGAAGAAGTCGTGGATCCCCTGTTCCACCTCGTGGCGGATCACGGCGATGGCGCGCTGGCGCGGAGAGCGCAGCCAGAAGTGACGATTGTCCAGCAGGAAGTCGATTCCGTGCTCCTTCGGCTGGATCGGGTAGTCGCTGGGGCTCGGGCCGATGACTGTGAGGTCGGTCACACCCACCTCGACCCCCCCTGGAGCGCGCGGCTCGGCACGCGCCTCGCCTGTAATTTCAACGGAGGTCTCGGTGGTGAGCTCGGCGAACCGCGCCCAGACCTCGGCGGAGAGTTGGCTCTTCACGAAGACCGATTGACAGATGCCGGTGCCGTCCCGAAGGACGGCGAAGGCGATCTTGCCCGAAGATCGGAGATGCGTGACCCAGGCGCGGACGACGACAGTCTGGCCGGCGTGGGCTGGCAGCTCGGCAATGCGGACGAATGGAGCGGAGGGCATGACGCGAGTGTCGAGCGAGTGGCGCGGCGCCTGCGCCCCGCCTAGAATCCCGAAGGCACGCGCCGGCCGGTGCGGACTCGTCGGCGGGACGTCCCTGGCTGAGCAATCAATGGTACACGGCGGCTTGTTCGGATTGAAGGGCGGCACCGCCAGGCCGCTCTTGCTTCGTTTTATCACCCGTACGATTCCGCTTTGCACATGACCTTGCGCGCGAGGCTCTTTGTCGGCCTCGCCATCATCGCGATCGTGCTGATCGTGCCGTTGGTCATCGCGCGGAACGCGATGGTCGAGCTGCATGGCCAGGTGACCGAGCTGCGCGAGAAGGAGCTGCAGACGTCACTGGCTCTCGGCCAGCTGCGTGACGCACTCGCGGACGTGCGATCGGGCGACGTCGCGCTCGGGGTCGTGGCGGACGATTCGACGTTTCAGCGCCTCACCGGCGCGATCAAGCTCGCGCGGCAGTACGCCGATTCGGTGGCCACGGCGTTTCGGGATACCACCGCAGCGCCGCGCGTGATCCGCACCCGTCTCGATCAGCTTCCGTCCATCGCCGAGCGGGAGTACGCACTGATGCGCGCCGGTCTTCGAGATTCCGCCGACGCGGTCTCGCAGCAATTCATGGTACCGGCGCTCTACGACGCGGAGCGCGCAGTGCACTCCATCGAGCGGCAGATCGGTCAGTTGACGGCCAACCGCGTCGAGCGGACCCAGAATCGGCTCGACGAGGCCCAGCAGGCGTCACTGGGGGGACTGGCCATCGCGATCGGCATCGCCACGCTGATCGGCATCTGGCTCATGCGATCGATCAGTGGACCCGTCACCGCGCTCGAGCGAGGGATGCGCGCCGTCGCCGAGGGCGATCTGCAGCACCGGCTCGGACTGTCGCCGCAGCGTCGCGACGAATTCGGACGGCTCGCGACGAGCTTCCGCACGATGAGCACACAGCTGGCCGAGCTCGACAAGTTGAAGGCGGAGTTCGTCTCCGTCGCCTCGCACGAGCTGAAGACGCCGATCAACGTCATCCTCGGCTATCTTCAGCTCATGCAGGAAGGCATCTACGGACCGCTCTCGAGCAAACAGATCGAGATCCTCGCGACGATCGAGGCCCAGGGGCGCACGCTCGCGCGCCTCGCGGCCCAGCTGCTCGACGTGACACGGTTCGAAGCTGGCGGCGGACGCATCGATCCGCGTCCGCTGCGTCTGGCCACGCTGCTCGACGATCTCGAGCGCGCGTTCCATGTGCTCGCCGTGCAGCGCGGCGTCGAGTTCCGCGTCACGATGGCGGATGAGCTGCCCGAAGAGGTCCAGTGGGACGCCGACCGGATCAACGAGGTGATGGGAAACCTGCTCGCGAACGCGTTCAAGTTCACCAGCTCCGGGGGAACGGTCGAGCTCTCCGCCACGCCATCGGACGACCACGTGAAGATCGAAGTACGCGACACAGGTGCGGGCATCCCTCCCGATCAGCTGCCCCACATCTTCGAGAAGTTCTATCAGGCGGACAACCAGCGCTCCGCGTCCGCGCCGGGCACTGGGCTCGGCCTGGCGATTGCGAAAGAGATCGTCGAAGCGCATCGCGGACAGATCAGCTGCCACAGCGTGCTCGGCGAGGGGACGACGTTCACCCTCCTCCTGCCGACCCAGGTCCGTCTCCGCCGAAGCACCGGCCAGCACCGCGTCGTCGCGCTCGAGGCGGTCTCGTGAGACGACCGTCTCCGGCCGCACTCGCCCTGGTCGTGATCGTCGCCGGCGCGGGTTGCGCGGCTACGCGTCAGCCGGCGGAGGCGCTCGCACCGACCGCGGCGTCGGAGTGGCCCGCCGTCTACACGCGGGTCATGACCGACGCCACCGAATCGCGGACGGTCGCGGCGGACCGCGCACTCTCGGAGTTCGCGCAACGATACGGCGGCTCGCCCGAGGCGGCCGAGGTGCCGTACTGGCGCGCGCTCCTCAAGCTCGATCCCAACAGTCCCGCGGCGGTGCGGGAGTCGATGACGATGCTCGACTCGTACCTCGCGAGCGCACCGACGGGAACGCACCGGTATGAGGCCGGCGTATTTCGCCGGCTCGGTGTGGCGATCGAGCAGCGCAACGCGGCGATCGCGGCGATTCCGCCGGCGCCCGTCGCGCGCCCGGAGGACAAAGCGCGGGAGGAAGAGCTGCAGCGGCTGCGCGACGATCTCGCCAAGGCGAACGCGGAGCTCGACCGCATCCGTCGTCGCCTGGCGCGGCCGCGCCCGTAGCTCAGCCGACCCGAAAGAGCTCCAGCGAGCGCGCGTAACGCTCGCCGAGGACGCGGCGAATCGGCGCGTTGGCAGGCGATTCGAGCTCGGGGTCCTCGGCGAGCAGCCCGTCAGCTGCGTCGCGCGCCGTCTCGTTGAGCAGCTCGTCACGCAGCGGATCGGCGACGCGAAAGGTCGCCACGCCGCTCTGGCGCTCCCCGAACAGGTCGCCCATGCCGCGCAGCCGGAGATCCTCGCGCGCGATGACGAAGCCGTCATCACTTCCGACGAACACGTCGAGCCGCTGCTTCGTCTCGGGGCTCACGTCGCCGAGGAGGATGCAGTAGGACGCTTCCGCGCCGCGACCGACGCGTCCGCGCAGCTGGTGCAATTGCGAGAGACCGAAGCGCTCCGGATGCTCGATCAGCATCACGGTGGCGTTGGCGACGTCGATGCCGACCTCGATCACCGTCGTCGCGACGAGCACGTCGATCTCGCCATCGCGGAAGCGGCGCATGATCGCGTCGCGCTCGTCGGAAACGATGCGCCCGTGCAGCAGCGCGACGCGCCGATTGGCGAACGCGCCTTCGGCGAGAATCTCGTACATCGTCGTCGCTGCCTTGAGATCGGTCTTTTCCGACTCCTCGATCACCGGATAGACGACGTACGCCTGGCGACCCTTCGCCACCTCGCGGTCGACGAATTGCAGCACGCGCTCGCGCGCCGCCTCCGGGCGGAGCGCCGTGGTGATGGCCTGGCGGCCGGGCGGTCGCTCGTCGATGACCGACAGATCGAGATCGCCGTACAGCGTGAGCGCGAGCGACCGCGGGATCGGCGTGGCCGTCATGAGCAGCACGTCGGGCGCCTCTCCCTTCGCGCCGAGCGCCTTGCGCTGCTCCACGCCGAAGCGATGCTGCTCGTCGACGACGGCGAGCCCGAGCCGACTGAACGCCGTTGCTTCCTGCACGAGCGCGTGCGTGCCGACGACGAGCGCCGGCGACGGATCGGCGAGACGCGCCGCAACGTCGCGACGCTCCTTCGCACGCAGCCCGCCGGTCACCAGCAGCGGTGCGATGCCGAGCGGTTCCAGCATGCGGCTGATCGATCGGGCATGCTGCTCGGCCAGCAGCTCCGTGGGCGCCATGATGGCCGCCTGGAAGCCGTTCTCCATCGCGAGGAGCGCACTGAACAGCGCGACGATCGTCTTGCCGCTGCCGACGTCGCCCTGGAGCAGCCGCTGCATGCGCCGATCACTGCACATGTCGGCGAAGATCTCGCGCAGCACTCGCGACTGCGCCGCCGTGAGGGTGAACGGCAGCGCCTCGCGCAGCCGCGTCGTGAGCTGTCTCCGGTTCTCGAACCGGATGCCGCGCCGCGTCTCGCGCGCGAGCGCCTTGGCGCGCTGCTGCAGCAGCTGCACGAAGAGGAGTTCCTCGAACGCCAGCCGCGCGCGCCCCTCCATCGCCTCGCCGAGCGACGACGGGCGATGCACCATACGCAGCGCATCGCGGATCGCCGGCACCGCGGCACCGCGCAGCACCTCCGCTGGCAGATACTCCGTGACGAGCGCGAGCAGCTCGTCGAGATGCGCATCGATGATCCCGCGGATCACCTTGAACGACAGCCCCTCCGTCGCCGGATAGACCGAGAGCACCACCCCTTCGGCGAGGGTGTCCTCCTCGTCACCGAGGTTGACGAACTCGCGCGGCTGGAGCTGGCGGCCGTGGAAGAAGCGCACGTTCCCGCTCACGAGCAGCAGGTCGCCCTTGGCGATCGTGCGATCGAGGAAGGGCTGCCCCGGCCACGACACCTCGATCATCCCGCTGTCGTCCTTGAGCACCGCCTGGAAGATGCGGAGGCCCTTCCGGGTGGGGAGCACGCCCTTGGAGATGACGCGTCCGACCACGGTGCCCTGCATTCCCGGCTCGAGGGAGGCGATGGACGCGATGGTGCTCGCGTCCTCGTATCGATGCGGGATGTGATAGAGCAGATCACCCGCCGTCACGACGCCGAGCCGCTTGAGCGCTTCGGCTCGCGCCGGTCCCACTCCCTTGAGGTAGGTGACCGGCGTGTCGAGCCGGAGGCGCGTCTGCCGCGGAGCGTCGCGCTTCACTCCTCGCCCAGCAGCTCCTGCGCGAACTCCGCCGCGTCGAACTGGACCAGATCGTCGCCCTTCTCGCCGACTCCCAGATACTTCACCGGAACGTCGAGCGCCTCGTGCACGGCGACGACCACGCCACCGCGCGCGGTGCCGTCGAGCTTCGTCACGACGAGCCCCGTGATCGGCACGGCCGCGGCGAACAGCTTGGCCTGCTGCACGGCGTTCTGGCCGATCGTGCCGTCGAGGACGAGCAGCGTCTCGTGCGGCGCGTCGGGGAGCCGCTTGGCGATGACGCGGGCGACTTTCTTCAGCTCGGTCATCAGCCCTTGGCTGGTGTGGAGGCGACCGGCGGTGTCGATGATCAGGAAATCGGTGCGGCGCGCGATAGCCGCCTCGATCGCGTCGAACGCCACCGAGGCCGGATCCTGACCCGCGGCCGCGCCGATGAAGTCCGCGCCGGACCGGTCGGCCCACACGCGAAGCTGGTCGATCGCCCCGGCGCGAAAGGTATCACCCGCGGCGACGACGACCCGCTGGTCGAAGCTCCGGATTCGCTGCGCGAGCTTGCCGATGAATGTCGTCTTTCCCGCACCGTTCACCCCAACGACGAGGATGACGGTCGGCGGAGACTTCGCGAGCGTGAGCCGCGGGTCGCTCTTGCCAGCTTTCAGCGCGTCGCGAATGCCCCGCTGCAACGCGCGGAGAAACTCGTCCTGGGTCTTCACCTCGCCGCGGAGGGCCAGGCGCTCGACGTCCTCGACGAGCTTGAGCGTGGTGGGCACCCCGATGTCGGCCTCCAGCAGCAGCTCCTCGAGCTTCTCGATCGAGCCGGGCGCGACACCGCCGCGCGCGAGGACGCCGACGTCCGTGAGCGCGACGTCCTTGATCTGTTGCCACAGCGAGCGCTTGGGTACGTCGCCGGCCTTGCGAAGAATGCGCATGACGGAAAGTTAGCGGATGCGCGGGTGCGGGATGCGCGGGTGCGGGAACGGACTCGGGACACCGCGGCGTGCCGGGGCCGGTTTGCATCGGTGCGCTCGGACGTACAGCGACAGATTGACGCGGAGTCCGCGGAGAGTGCCTCGAGGGCGCGGTGCGGGTTCTAGGTCCTCCCGAGCGAACTGCGGGGATTCCTCGACTGCGCTCGGAATGACAACAAGGGTAGGTCATTCCGAGCGAGCGCAGCGAGTCGAGGAATCTGC
>JBJMNN010000160.1:0-4400 GCA_045804245.1 Gemmatimonadaceae bacterium
CGAGGTGGCGGGCCAGCGTGCCGTCGGCGCGCCGCTCGACCACCTGATGGAGGTAGACGTCGTCGGCGAACGCGCCAAGTGCGTCGAGTGTCGCGACGTCACCCTCGCGCAGCACCGTGCGAAGGCCGGCAGTCACCTGCACCTTCGGCACGCGGATTCCCGCGGCGCGCAGCGCGCCGAGCACCTGCGCCGGCTCCTCGAACTCGACCGCCATGTGGCACGCGTCGAGACACACGCCGAGATGCTCGCGGATCGCCGTCGCCGCCGCGCCGCGCGACAGCCCCGCCGAGCTCGATACCCACTCCACGGCATCGGCGGAGAACAGGTAGCGCTCGAAGAACGCCACGGCCTCGGCGATCGTCTCGAGGAAGCAACAGGGCTCCGGCTCAAGCGCGAGCGCCACGCGACGGCCGGTCGCGTCCCGCAGCCGCACCAGGTGCGCGACGTGATTCAGCAGCGCCTGCGCCATCCTCGCCTGGTCGGCCTCGCCGCGAACGCGCGGCGCAAACGCGCCCGGGACCGTGCTGATCGTCCCCTCGACGCCGTCCGGGAGCAGTGCGGCGAGGACGTCCGCCAGCTGATCGGTGTACGCCAGCCGCTCGGGATCGAGCCAGTCGGGAAGGTAGACCTGCTCCTTCACGCGTCGGCCGTGGAAGGGACCGTACGGGAACCCGTTGATGGTGAACACGTACAGATCGTGCGCGCGGAGAAACGCGCGTAGTTCCTCGAGGGCCGCAGGGGCTGCGAGTGAACGCGCGGACTCGGCCGAGAGGCGGAGGCCGACGCCGAACGGACGACCCGCCGCCACACGCTCGCGGATGGGCACGAGGTAGCGCTCGAGGTTCGCTCGCACTTCGGGCCAGCTCTCGCCCGGGTGGATGTTGGTGCAGTAGGTCAGGTGCACGGTGGAGGAGTGCGCGTGCATCGTCGATGCAGCAAGGTGTCGGGATTGGGGGTGCGCGGACGCGCCGGCGCGGAAGATGGCCAGTGTGCATCGCGCTGTCAGGCTGTCCCTGACGCGCGCGGCCAGCTGATCCACAACCTGGTACGTAGACTAGATTGCCATCATGGATTCGGTCGCCATGCGACCCCTTGCGGACCGCAATCTCTCAGGAGGGCTCTCGTGCAGCCCGGAGTGATCCCCTCGCCGAAGACGGGCCGAGAGCTCGTCGACGAATACTTCATCGAGAACCGGACGCGCCTGCTCGAGATCGCGGCGTTCCTCGACCGGCTCGACCGCACCGACAGCGCGCTCGTCGATCGCGACTTCCGCGTCCGCGCCTTCCGCGACGCGCTGCGCCTCCTCGAGGCCGGCTCCGCCGGCGAGCCACAAACCCGTGTCGAGCGCATCCAGCACCTGCTGAGCGACCCGACCACCGAGCCGCTCGAGAAGCTGGATACGAAGAGCGCGCGCGGCGCCTACGACCGCTGGCAGCTGGGGGTGGGGTGATGCGCTACGTCGACCTGCATGCGCACATGGTCTCGCGCACCACCGACGACTACGTGCAGATGGCGCTCACCGGCTGCGTCGCCGTCACCGAGCCGGCCTTCTGGGCCGGCTGGGATCGCAGCTCGGCCGACGGGTTCGAGGACTACTTCCGCCACCTCACCGACTTCGAGCCGAAGCGCGCCGCCGTCTACGGCATTCGCCACTTCGCCTGGCTTTGCCTCAACCCGAAGGAGGGCGAGGACCGCCGGCTCGCGCGCGAGGTGCTCGCCAGAATTCCTCGCTATCTGGAGTCGCCGACGGTGCTGGGCATCGGCGAGATCGGCCTGAACCGCGTGACGCGCAACGAGATCGCCACCTTCCGCGATCACGTGGAGCTCGCGCTGGAGCACGATCAACTGATCCACATCCACACGCCACACCTCGAGGACAAGTACAAGGGGACGCGCACGATCGTCGACATCCTCACCGAGTACGACCGCATCGAGCCGTCGCGCGTCATGATCGACCACGCGGAAGAGCACACTCTGCCGATCATCCTCGAGAACGGCTTCTGGACGGGGCTCACGCTCTATCCGCAGACGAAGGTCAGCCCCGAGCGCGCGATCGACATGTTCGAGCGCTACGGCACCGACCGCATCTGCGTCGCGTCGGCGTGCGACTGGGGGCCGAGTCTCCCCGACGCCGTGCCGCACTTCGCGCTGGCGATGCGGCGGCGTGGACACGCCGCCGATCTGATCGACCGGATCATCTACGGCAATCCGATCGCGTTCCTTGGCCAGTCGCCGAAGTTCGACGTGGGCGCCGAACCGCGCAGCGAGGAGGCGGCGGCGACAGTGTCGCCGCGTGATCACACGGCCGCGAAATCGTCCGCGGGGGTCGCCGCGGCGTGAGGCGAACGGTCGCCCTGCTCGTCGTCGGCCTGACGAGCGATCTGATCGGCGAGGACACGCCGTACCTGCGCAACTTCGCCGCACGCGGCGGGCTGCGACCGCTGCGTACGGTGCTTCCCGCCGTGACCTGCTCGGTGCACGCGACGTTCACGACCGGCCTGCTGCCGCGCGACCACGGCGCCGTCGCCAACGGCTGGCTGTTCCGCGACACGGACGAGGTGCGGCTCTGGCAGCAGTCGAACCACCTCGTCGCGGGCGAGAAGATCTGGGAGGCGGCGCGACGCACCGACTCGGGCTTCACCTGCGCGCAGCTCTTCTGGTGGTACAACATGTACAGCGGCGCGGACTACACGGTCACGCCGCGCCCGATGTATCCGGCCGACGGCCGCAAGGTCCCCGACGTCTACACGCAGCCGATGCCGCTGCGCGACGAGCTGAATGCGAAGCTCGGCACCTTCCCGCTGTTCAACTACTGGGGCCCACGGGCCGACATCACGACGTCGCGCTGGATCGCCGACTGCACGAAGTACGTCTACGACACGCGGCATCCGTCGCTCACGCTCGTCTATCTCCCGCATCTCGACTACAACCTGCAGCGCCTCGGGCCCGGCGATCCCAAGCTCGCGCGCGATCTCCGCGCAATCGACGCGATCTGCGGTGAGCTGATCGAGCATGCGGAGAAGGACGGCGCGCGCGTCGTCGTGCTCAGCGAGTACGGCATCACGCGGGTCACCGGCCCGGTGCACGTGAACCGCGCCCTGCGCGAGGCCGGGCTGATCGAGACGCGGTCCGAGCTCGGGCGCGACATGCTCGACGCCGGTGCCTCCGAGGCGTTCGCGATGGCCGATCATCAGATCGCGCACGTGTACGTGAAGCGGCGCGAGCGCATCGCCGAGGTGAAGGCGCTGCTCGAGCGGCTGGACGGCGTGGAGATGGTGCTCGACGAGGAGGGCAAGCGCGCCCACGGCCTCGATCATCCGCGCTCTGGAGAGCTCGTCGCCATCTCGGCGGCCGACCGCTGGTTCACCTACTACTACTGGCTCGACGACGACCGCGCGCCGGACTACGCGCGCACGGTGGACATCCATCGCAAGCCCGGCTACGACCCGGTCGAGCTGTTCATGGATCCGGACATCAGGTTTCCCGTGCTCAAGGTCGGGAGCGTGCTCGCGAAGCGAAAGCTGCTCGGCTCGCGCGCCCTGCTCGACGTCATCCCGCTCGACGCGTCGCTGGTGAAGGGCTCGCACGGACGTCTCACCGACGATCCGGCGCGGGGACCGGTGTTCATCTCCGGCGACCCGGATTGCGTTCCCGACGGCGAGGTGGCGGCGACCGACGTCAAGGAACTACTGCTCGCGCACGTGTTCCGCAGCGGCCGCACGACCGAGCCCACGGGCGAGAGAGCGCGTGTCCTCTGAGCCACCAGCGCGCCGGCCGCGCGGCGCACCGAACCGCCGTTCACGTGCTGAGGTGCGCGCACGACGTGCCGCACCGGCCGCGCTGCTGCCGTATCTCCGGCTCGTGCGCGCCCCCGCCGTCTTCTCCGCGCTCGGCGATCCACTCGCCGGCCTCCTGCTCGACGACGACCGCCTCGACGTCGCACGCGCATCGCGACTCTCGGCCGCGTCGGCGCTGATCTACCTTGCCGGCATGGTGCTCAACGACCTCGCCGATCGCGAGGAGGACGCGCGCGAGCGCCCCGAGCGGCCGATCCCGTCGGGCGCCGTCTCGCCGCGCGCGGCGGCGATCGTCGGCGGCTCGCTGCTCCTCGCCGGCAGCTACGCCGCGTGGCGTGGCGGCGCGCGCTGGACCGGCCCCGCGCTCGCGGCGGCGGTCGTCGCGTACGATTTCCAGCTCAAGCACTCCGCGACGCTCGGCCCGGTCGCGATGGGCGCCTGCCGCTCGCTCTCGCTGATGATGGGCGTCGAGGCGTCGCGCGGCGAGACGCGTCGCGGCATCGAGGGCGCGCTCCTGCTCGGCGCCTATGTCGCCGGACTCACGCTCGTCGCGCGGGGCGAGACTGGCGCGGCGCGCACCACCGAGCTGCGCACGGGCGCAGC
>JBJMNN010000161.1:0-10889 GCA_045804245.1 Gemmatimonadaceae bacterium
GCGCAAACTATGCGCTGTGCCGGACGTCACAGTTGTGATCGTTTTGCGATTTTCCCCTATGAAAATCGCATCATCGCCATGTACACGCACGAGCTCGCCGCGAATCGCGCGCGAAAATTTGTGATGCGGTTGGCATGAGCTCGTTCCGTGTGGCCTCGCTGAATGACCGCGCGATGTTACGGCAGCCGCGTGATCTTCCCCATGAACAGGATCGTCCCCGTCAGCCGCTCGCGCAGCACGAAGATGAAGGGGCGATCGACGACGAATTGCCGACGCACGGGCAGCGACGTCAGCGTGATGCCCACGTTGGTCACCGCGGCGGCCTCGGTACCCTCCTCGTTCACGTCGACGTAGGTCTTCTGTTTCACGAGGCTGATGTAGAGCTGTGACCCCGGCGTCGTCATCCGGCTGAAGTCCGCCCCACCATCAATGAATGCGGCGCGCATGCCAAGCGCCTGCAGATCGGGGATCAGCTCGCGCCCCCACTCGAGCTTGAAGCGCGGGAGCTGGAGCTCTACCTCGGCGTCGGTGAACTGCCCGATCCAGGTCTTCCACGCCGACGGCTGGAGCGACGCGGCCACATCGTCCACACGCTTCCCGGTGGCGGGGAGCACCACCGTCATGGAGTAGGCGCCATTTCCATATGGAAGATCGACCGCCTCGAAGTCCGCCGTCTGCATCCAGCGCATCGTCCCCTCGCGCCGCATCAGCTTCGCCGACTGGTCGCCGCCGACTGCATGGAAGGGCGTCGTGACGGTGCGCGACGGATCGAACCGCGTGCGCCAGCTGCCCTTGAAGTAGATGGCGTTGATCAGGAACATCACCTGATCGTCTTCGATGCCGTCGAGGATCGTCGGGATCTTCCCCGCCGTCGACGTGCTCACCCAGTCGTTGATCGTCGGCACCGCGCTCGGGCTGGCGAAATCGAGCGCGCTCACGCGGGCGTCGAACCAGTTGCGCCCCGCGTCGAGAAAGGCCGGCTGCACCGGGAATCCCGTGCGGTACCAGATCGAGTTCGCGATCCGGAAGTCCACGCTCGGATCGAGCCCACGCAGCAGCGCGATGAGCGACTTGTAGCTCTCGCCGATCTCCGTCTCCGTCGCGCTCGCGCCGAAGCCGAGCGTGGCGCGCATCTCATCGTAGGTGCTGCCCGCCGCGCCGTTCATCGCCATGCCGAGCGCCATGGACGCACTGAGCGGCGACGTGAAGACGTTGCTGTCCGATCGCGTCGACGCGCTCAATCGCCGGAACAGCGCGAACGAGAAGTCGTTCGCCGCGCCGATCACTCTCTGCTCGCCGGCGGTCAGCGCGCGTGGCAGCGCGTCGAGGCTGGGGCTGGGCGTGTCCGGATCTGGCTCCGTGCTGCTCGAGCAGGCTGCGGCGAGGGTGACCGCGGCAATAGCGCAGAATCGCTGGAACGAGCGTGTAGACATGATCGTCGGAGGCAGGGGTTCGGACCGTTGCACCGGCAGAACCCCTATCGCGCGGCCTCAGTCACGGTCTTCGGCAACCGGATTCGGCCATTCACTGCCACGACAATGACGCCTTGGTGATATAGGACACTGCGGCTGTTTCGCGCTTCGATTAGTATACGGTCTTCCGGGCCCCCGGTGCTGTAGACACGCACCGGGGTTTGCTACGTCCGCCGGCGCATGACGAGCTGAGGACCGGAGAGCAAAACATATGTGTAGTAACGACTTACGCACGTTACCGCGCGCGGAGTCGAGCGTCGTTCACCGAAGGCAATCATTCACTACGGCGGGATCGCGGACCTCCTCGCGAGGTTCCACGACAAGGGCACACCCGGCGAAAGCCGGGGCCGCAAAGCCGAGGGGCCTAGGCGCGCGCAGGAGTGCGTGTCGCCAAGCCGGCCGGGCTGCCGAAAACACGAGGGAGAGTTAAATGCCATACACGATCCCAGTTGGTCGGCACATGCTTCGTTCCGCAGCGCTCACGGCGCTCGGGACGCTCGCGTTGACGATGTCGGCATGTCAGGACGCTGCGGGACCAGGCGCCAGTGAGCCTGCGACGCCCGGCGCCGTGCTCCTGGAGAACCCTCAGAGCGCCAGCGAGGCCATACCTGGCCAGTACATCGTCGTCCTCAAGGAAGACGTCGGCGACGTGGACGCGAGCGCGAGCGCGCTCGAGAAGTCGCACGGCGCGAGCCGTCGCTTCACCTACAGCCGCGCTCTGAAGGGCTTCTCCGCGCGCATGTCTGCGGAGGCGGCCGAGGCGATGCTGAACGACCCCAACGTCGTATCAGTTGAGCCCGACCGGCAGGTCTCGCTCGCGAGCGCACCATGGGGACTCGACCGCATCGATCAGGCGACGTTGCCGCTCGACGGCGCGTTCAACGTTCCTGCGACCGGTGGTTCGGGGGTCAACGTCTATATTCTTGATTCGGGCATCCGCGCCACTCACACGCAGTTCGGCGGCCGCGTCGTAGCCGATTTTTCAGCGATCAACGACGGATATGGACCTCTCGGCTGCTCTCCTGGCGGAGCATGGCATGGCACGCACGTAGCCGGAATCGTGGGTGGTTCCACCTGGGGAGTCGCGAAGGCCGTCAATCTGCATTCCGTTCGCGTCACGGACTGCGGCGGCTCCACTTCGACCAGTGCGTTGATCGCCGGTGTGGAATGGGTTACCGCGAACCGTGTCCTTCCGGCCGTCGCGAACATGAGTCTCTCGAGTCTCGTCTCCAGCGCCCTCAACACCGCAGTGATCAACTCGATGTCCGCGGGCGTCACCTACGTCGTCTCCGCTGCCAACACGGCGTCCGACGCGTGCAACTATTCGCCGGCGAGCGTCCCCGGTGCTCTCACCGTGGGAGCGATCGGAGGAATGGACGTGCTGTCGACCTACAGCAACGTCGGTGGTTGCGTCGACCTCTACGCGCCGGGTGATCAGATCTACTCGGCGACCGATACGGATGATTCCGCGTTCATCCTTGGTACCGGGACGTCGCAGGCCTCCGCATTCGCGGCGGGTGCGGCGGCGCTCTACCTCCAGGCGAATCCGAGCGCCACACCGGCGCAAGTCACTCAGGCACTCACGTCTGCCGCGACGACCGGCGTGATCACGGGCCTGCCGGCCGGGACGGCCAATCGCCTGCTCCGCGTCAACGGCACCTCCGGCGGTACGACCGTTCCCCCGGCACCGACAAACACGGCGCCGACGGCGAACTTCGCGGCGAGCTGCCAGAAGGCGACGTGCAGCTTCGATGGCTCGTCCTCGCGGGACGACGTGGGTATCGTCACCTATACGTGGACCTTCGGTGACGGGACCTCGCAGAGTGGCTCCAGCCCACTCGCGAAGCACATCTATTCGGCGAAGGGATCCTACTCCATGTCCGTCTCGCTGACCGTCAGCGACGCCGCTGGCCTCACAGGTAGCGTGCAGAAGAGCGTCAGCATCAGAAACAACGGCAAGTAATCCGGGCGATCGAATCTACTTCCCGGTGCGATAGGGTAGAACGAGTACGCGAACAGCGCGGGGCGATGGAGAAAATTCCATCGCCCCGCGCTGTTTGCTACGTCTCGACTGATTCATCGTCTCGGTCATGCACGATCGCGGGAAGGATCGTCTTGCGGCGCGCACTCTGAAGTCCAACTTTGCAGCAGACGAACTCGGTTACCTTCACGCGAGCATCCACATGCACTCACGCAGCGCGGTAGTACTCTGCTTCACCCTCCTCGCGTGCACGGGTCGGACCGAAGCAGGGCCCATCAATCGACCCATCGATCTTCGCCAGTACCTGCCCGATTCGCTTCGGACGAGCGCGGAAAACGATTCCACGTTTCGCCAGCGAATGCGACTCGGGCCGGACAGTGCGCCGGTCGAGATGACGTGGACCACTTTTCGTCGTGGCTCGGGGCGTTACCTCGGCGCGTTGACCGCGCAGCTCCTCGCACCCGCGCGGTACGACAGCATCACGGTCGGTGATGTATCGAGCCTGCGAAACGTGGGGACGAAGTTCGTCCCCACGGAGGGCGCAAAGGTACAAGTGAGCTGGTTCGGACGCCGCCTGCTCCGTCACGTACAGGGATCGACGACCTTCGGGTTCGACGCAGCCGGTAAGCATACGATCGAGCCCAGCGCGCCGGCGCCGCCTCGCTGAGCGATCGATCAGCTACCGGATTTCCTGCTCTCGAGCTCCTTCTGAATGGCGGCTTCCAGCACCGAGTAGGGTACCGCGCCGCCCTCGACCGACACACCGTTGATGAACATGGCCGGCGTGCCGGTGACGCCGACGCGCGAGCCCTCTTTCTGGTCGTTCTGCACCTGCTCCACGTAACGCCCCGAATCCAGGCAGCCGTCGAACTTCTTTCCGTCCATGCCGAGACTCCGTGCGGTCTGCTTCAGATCGCTCACCGACAGCTTCTTCTGATCCGCGAACATCACGTCGTGAAGCTGCCAGAACTTGCCCTGCTCGTTCGCGCAGAGTGACGCTTCCGCCGCCTTGAACGCGAAAGGGTGGATGTTCGTCAACGGGAACTGCCGGTAGACGATTCGAACCTTGTCACCGAACTTCTGCTCCACCTGCTTGAGCGTTGGCGCAGCGGACTGGCAGAACGGACACTGAAAATCCGAGAACTCGACCAACGTGATGGGCGCCTCACTCTTGCCGAGCGAGGGTGCCTTTTCGTTGTTGAACTGCAGGCGGAACGGCTGATACACGATCGCGACCTTCTGCTCACCCTTGAGGCGCTCCTCGAGCTTCTTTGTTGCCGCGATGCGCCGTTCGGTTTTCAGCAGTTCGGCGATCTGAGGTCGTAGCTCCTGCAGCGTACGGCCTCCGGTACGAGACTGGTTCGCCTGATACCAGGCGCTGATGTCTGCATCCGACGGAACGAAGCCGCTCGAACCCGCCTCCGCGGCGATGAGCGAATCGACGGATTTGCCCGTCTTCTTGGCTTCCACGGCCAGGAGGCGCTCCCGAACCATCGAGTCGAGCGCGGTCTTGACGATCTTGCTCTTCGCGATCTGATACGCCGTCTCGAGGTTGTCGAGACGCTCGGCTGAGCGGGTGCGGAGCTCGGCCATGGTGATCTTCTCGTCGCCGATCGTCGCGAGCACGGCTTGGGGCTCCGCCGCGGAAGTTCCCTGCTGAACGACGGCATCCTTCTGCGTCGCGGAGCCTTCACGGCACGATGTGACTGTCGTCAGTGCGGCGACACATCCGAGCGAAAGGGCGACTCGGAACGCCCGAACTGTCTTCGGCGCCCGGCGAGCCGGGGCTGCGATGTCCTTCTGCATCCTGTCCTCACTAGGGAATAATGGGCGTGTCGATTGGAAGACCCGGCGGGTTCTGGGCAGCAGGGTTCCTGACGATCCAGAGCGGTCCCCAATCTGGGCTTTCACGCCTCGTGGCGAAAGGCAAGGTCCGTCTGATGGTGCAGTGGCGGAAGCAGTAGGGAGAGGGGTCAATGCGCTCTCTTACTGCCCCCGGGGAAGAACGCGGGGCGGCGCCTGCCAGCTCGCCGCCCCGGAAAAGGTGAAGTTATCGCGAGGTGCTACTTCTTGTTCAGATCAATCGCCGCCGAGCCCACCGTGCTGCCGCCATTGACCTGGGCTCCCCAGACGTAGTGCACCGGGAAGGCAGCATCCACGGGCGGATTCGGAATCGAGTAGCCCGTCAGTGAGTTCGGCGAGTACTTGATCTGCACGACGTACGTACCGGCATTTGCAAGCGTGATGGTCGGAGCGTTCGGATTGCTCAGATTGAACGTGCCGACCAACGAGCACTGGTTCGTGTTCGCGTTGAACGTCTTGACCTGCGCCTGCCCCGATGCGACCTGGATCAGCGGGAAGGGCGGGCTCTTGCCGTCAGCGCGCGTGTCCGACTGCAGAATGTTGAGCGTAGCTCCGGCCGGCACGGTCAGCTTGGCGAAGTAGAAGACCACGCCCGGTGACACGTTGTTGATCACACTGCCCTTGAGACCTGCCGACAGGAACGGCTCGGCGGGCGCGGAACCGATCGCGAACTGCTCGCAGGTCGTCTGTGTCGGCGCGATCAGCGCATTGACCTCAGGACAGGTGAGAGTCGTCGTGGCCGAGGCTTGCACGTTGCTGACGCCCGTCGCCGACCCGGTCGCCGTGTTCGTGAAGCCGCTGGAGCTGCACCCCGAGCCGGCTGTCGTCGTGGCGTTGATCACGGCCGTGATCGTGCCGTTCGGCGCCAGATCGAGAGGACCGCATGCCAGCGTTCCGCTCGTGATGGCGCAGTTTGCTCCCGCCGGGCTCGAGCTGCCGAGCGAGTAGTTGACACCTGCGACCACCGGCAACGGATCGTTGATGGCGGCACCAACCGCTGTACCGGCGCCGCTGTTGGTCAGCGTGACCGTCCAGGAGAACGGACTGCCGCTGGCGACCGTCTGACTGCTCGGCGTCTTCGTGATGCCGATGCTGGGGCAGTTGAGGATAGTCGTTGCCGAGGCAGTCACGTCACTGACGCCGGTCGCCTTCCCCGTCGCCGTGTTCGTGAAGCCACCGCTGCTGCAGCTCGTCCCCGCCGTGGTCGTGGCGTTGATGATCGCAACGATCGTGGCATTCTGCGCGAGGTCCTTTGGACCGCAGGTCAGCGTGCCCGCTGTGATGGCGCACGTCGCGTCGCTGCTCGCGTCCAGCGTGTAGCTGACGCCGGTCACCACTGGAAGCGGATCGTTGATGTTGGCGCCAACCGCGGTGCCAGCACCACTGTTCGTCAACGTGACCGTCCAGGAGAAGCCCTCACCAGCGCTCTTCGTCTGCGTCGCCGGCGTCTTCGTGATGCCAATACTCGGGCAATTGAGGATCGTCGTCGCCGAGGCGGTCACGTCGCTCACACCAGTCGCCTTTCCAGTGGCCGTGTTGGTGAAGCCGCCGCTGCTGCAGCTCGTGCCGGCCGTCGTCGTGGCATCGATCACGGCGGTGATCGTGCCGTTCTGCGCCAGGTCCTTCGGGCCGCAGGTGAGCGTGCCCGCCGTGATGGCGCACGTCGCGTCGCTGCCCGCGCCGAGCGTGTAACCGACACCCGTCACCACCGGGAGCGGATCGCTGATCGTGGCCCCGACAGCCGTGCCAAGGCCGCTGTTCGTGAGGACGACCGTCCAGGAGAAGCTCTCCCCGGCATTCTTCGTCTGCGTCGCTGGCAGCTTGGTGATGCCTATCGTCGGGCAGTTGAGGATCGTCGTGGCCGAGGCTTGCACGTTGCTGACGCCCGTCGCCGACCCGGTCGCCGTGTTCGTGAAGCCGCCGGAGCTGCAGCTCGTGCCAGCCGTCGTCGTCGCGTCGATCACGGCCGTGATCGTGCCGCTCGCCGCCAGGTCCTTCGGGCCGCAGGTGAGCGTGCCCGCCGTGATGGCGCACGTCGCGTCGCTGCCCGCGCCGAGCGTGTAGGTCACCCCCGTCAACACGGGCAGCGGGTCATTGATCGCGGCTGCCGTCGCCGTGCCCGGACCATTGTTCGTCAGCACCACCGTCCACGAGAAGCTCTCCCCGGCGTTCTTCGTTTGCGTCGCTGGCAGCTTCGTGATGCCGATTGTCGGACAGCCGACGGTCGTCGTCGCGGTCGCAGGGCTCGGCGCGGTGCCGTTCCCAAGCGTGACGGTCGCGGTGTTCGAATACAGCTGGCACGACGCGGAGGTCGTCCCACTGATCACGTGCACGCTGCTCGACGTGATGCCGAAGCTCGCCGAGGAGAACGCAAGCGTCTGGTTCGGCGCCGTGCCCGTAATGGACCACCCCGTGACGGGTGTCTCGATCGACCAGCTGACACCCGTGCCAGCCGGCAACGGGTCGCTGACGGCGAGGTTCGTCGCCGAGCCTGGCCCGGTGTTGCTCACCGTCACCGTGAAGCCGATCTGCGAACCGGCGTTGACCGAGGCCGCGTCGGCGGTCTTGACGATCGCGACGTTAGGCGGGCGGATGACGGTGATCGGCACGTCGAACCCCTCGCAGTTGCACTTGGCCTGGTTGCCGTAGAGCGTGCCGAACCGATAGCCATCTGGACTCTCGGTCGCCCAATTCGGTGCGGTCGGGCTGGCATCCGGCAGTGGGCACACGCGATTGGCGCCCGGCTCCGTCCAGCCGAGGCACGAACCGATGTGGAGCCGCCCAGTTGCGGCGCCCCCCGCTGCGACGCACACGGCGTTGAACGTGCCGAGCGGGAAGCTCGGCACCACCGCGCCGGCATTCAGGTCACCGCACGAATCATTGTCGGCGTTAGAGACCCCCGTGCCTGGCGTGAGCGGATTGGTCGGCAGATTGTAGTGGTTGCACGCGCCCGTCACTCCGCGCCCGCCGTCGGTGGCGAGCCAGATGCCGATGTCGGACCGCGTCGACGTCGCGGTCTCGTTCAGCTTGGCCGACATCGTCAACTGGATGCCCTGGTTCACGGTGCAGGTCACGTTCGTCGTCGAGTCGAACGGGATCGGCGTGCCGGAGAAGTTGCCCAGCGAGTCGGCGAGCAGATAGTTGATCACCTGGGCCGTCGCGATCCGCACGTCGTTCGACGTGCAGTTGGACGCGGTGAGTGGGTCGCCGCCGAACTTGACACCTGGGATCGTCGAGTTGGGCGCCCGGACAGCGTCGTCGGCCATGCACTGACCGGCGTTGTTGAACGGCGTCGAGGCATCGTACGCCGGCGTCTCCGTCGGTCCGATCCGAGGCGTGGGCGCGCTCGTGGGTGTGTCCGTACAGGCCGCGATCAACCCGAACAGTCCGATGGCCCCCGCGATCGTACAGGTGCGGAAGAAATTTCGATTCATGGTGGTACGCCTCCCTCGGCATCTGGAATGAGCCTGCTGCGCTCCATTGCCTCTTCCTCGGCAACCTGGCCGTCTCGGCCTCGAGACCCTCGGCTTTGCGGACCGACCTCGCGATCGGGGTGCTCTTGTCGGAACAGTGTGGTTCTCGTGTCCCTCGTCTGTGCTGCGATGCCGGGATGCACGACGAGCAGGCATCCGGCCTCCACGCCCAGCGAGCCAGACACCGGCTCGGAGCTCACGACCTCACTCAGCTATCGATGCGGGGAACCTCAGGAAGGGGGAAAACCCACTCCGATCCATCACGGCTTTCTCACGCGGATGGATCGGCACGGTCCAGAGACAAGCTTCGTGAACGATTTCGTCCTTTGCGTCGGGTGCAACTCTCACCAGAGTCCCACACGTCGGGCATGGTCTCGTGCTGAGGTGTCTCGCAACTAATTCGGTGATGCGGCCCGCGTATTCGGGAGGCGCAATGTTAGTCGTTTTCGGTTAGCGCCGGGTTATTCCGCGGTTAGTCGCGACGCGCTGGCCCCTCCTGCGAGAGAAGCCTGTGGATCTTCACCAAGCTCGGCGGACTCGCGGTTGCAGTTCTCGACGGTCTGCCAACGCGGCTCGCTCCCCCGTATGCGCGCGCGCTTGCGCTCCGAACTCTCGCCGCGTCGCCGCGGAAGGACGGGATCAGCCGGGAACGCGCGATGGCGCCAGTTGACCGGCGCGGAATACCGCCCACGCGCATCAGCATGAAACAGACGGTGTTCACGATCCGTCAGCGATGAGCAAATTCACCGCCCCATTTTCGCGTCCGCCAAGTCGGCGACCTTCGGTAAGCACTACGGGGCGGCGAGTCATGACTCGCCGCCCCGTAGTCTCGTGCTTGCCAATCCGCTCGGTCACGTCACCCGAGCCAGCGAGCGGGAGGGACCCACTCACTGGCTCGGGCGCGTGGCGAGTCAGAAATGATCGATCACGGGACCGTCACGTTGATTTCGCCGGAGTCGGACTTGGCGGTGACGTTGCTTGCCGTGACCCATGCCGTGTTGAGGATCAACACCGGCGCGCAGTTGGTGACGGAGATCGGGATCGGCGCGATGAAGTCCTTGATCTCGGACGTGAAGGCGTCCGACGAGCGACTCTTCAGGTACGCCCGCCCGAAGCTCGTGCACGAACCGGCCGCGAAGATGCCCGTGGTCTGCAGGTCGATCGACGCCTCACCGAACGTGAGCACATCGAGCGACCGGGCACCGACCTGCCCGGCCGCGAGAATCGGATCGCTGACCCCGACCAGGTTGACCGCCGCGGCCGCCCCGTTGAGGATCGCCGTCCGCTTGCCCCAGCACGGCACGGTGTTCGACGCCTCGCACAGCGTGGCCGGATCGCCACTGGTCACCCACCGACTGAAGGCGAGCGTCGGGACGCTGCCCCCCTTCGACAGATCGTACAGGACGAGGATGTCGCCCGCCGTCCGCACGGGTGTCACGCCGTTGGCGGTCGTCTGCGTCGACTGATTCAGCTCGAAGTCCATGTTCGTCGTGCCGTTCGGCGCCTGGACGCGCTCCCACGCCAGGTAGAGGAAGTTGTTCGTCACGAACCGCTCGCTCGTTACATAGAAGCGCAGCAGGTCGCTCTTGTTGTTCGGGATGGAGCCGTCAACCACGGTGGGCACCGGCGTGTCCTCCTTCGTGCCCTGGCCGAACGAGTTGTCCGACGTGCCCGTCGGCAGGTCGATATCGCAACCGACTTTCGGGTTCGACAGGCAGTTGATGCCGACCGTCGCCCAGTCCTTGCCGGCCGCCGCACCGTCGTCGAGGTTGCCGTCGATCTCGATCGCGGTGCCAGCCGGTGACGGCGGCACCTGGATGAAGCTGGCGGGCACCAACGCGGCCACCACGACCACGAAGCTGTCCCCCGGCGCCAGCGACCCGATGTTGCAGATGAGCCGCTGATGGGTCTTGGTGTCCGCCCCCGTGACCGTCCCCATGGGGCTCGGACACGTCGTGGTGTTGTTCGCCTTCCACGTGAGGTCGGCGGGGAGCGTGTCGGTGAGGACCACGTTGTTCGCCGTCCCGGTGCCGGCCGCGCTGCTGTTCTTGACCGTGATCGTGAAGCGCGCCGAGTCCGGCGGCGTCACGCTGTAGCCCA
>JBJMNN010000162.1:0-5438 GCA_045804245.1 Gemmatimonadaceae bacterium
CACCCGCTCTTACGAATCGCGTACGCGGCGCGGTGCAGTATGACGAGCGCGTCGACCGGGTGCTGATCGCGCAGAAGGCGATCTCGCACCTGCTCGACTACCCCATGATGGTCGTGGTCGTCGCGCCGAGGCGCGGGCGTAAGGGCAAGAGCGACGTCATGCTCGCGCGTGATGTGCTCGGCCACCTCGACGACGACAGCTACGTGCACCTGCTCGTCGTCGTGGCGACGGGTCAGATGAGCTGGCTGCAGGAGCGGATCGAGAAGATCGACGGCGCGCTCGTCTACGCGCGCGCCTAGCGGAGTCCCCGGGATGCGGCCTCGGCACGTGTTCGTCACCGGCGGCACCGGCTACATCGGCCGCGCGTTGCTCGACGCGCTCGTCGCGCGCGGCCACGAGTGCCGCGCGCTCGTACGGCCATCGTCGGCCGCGCGGCTTCCGGCCGGTGTCGGTCCCGTGTTCGGCAACGCGCTCGACGCCGACTCCTATGTCGACGAGGTCCCACCCGCCGACACCTTCGTCCAGCTCGTCGGCGCGCCGCACCCGGGACCACGCAAGGTTACGGAGTTCACGCGTGTGGACCTCGCGTCCGGGCTCGGCGCGGTGAATGCGTCGCTGCAGGCCGACGTGCGGCATCTCGTCTACGTGAGCGTCGCGCACCCGGCGCCCGTGATGCACGCGTACATCGCGGCGCGCACCCCGGTCGAGGCGCGCACCGCGGTCGAGGCGCGCATCGGCGAGGCCTGCGCGACGTCGTGGCTCGCCGCGACGATCCTGCGCCCGTGGTACGTGATCGGGCCGGGGCACCGCTGGCCTTGGCTGCTCGCGCCCCTCTACGCGCTCGGCCGCGCGCTGCCGCCGACGCGAGCGGGCGCGCGGCGGCTCGGGCTCGTCACGCATGCGCAGATGGTCGCCGCCCTCGTCGAGGCGGTGGAGCATCCACCTGATGGCTCGTCGTCGGAGCCGCGGGTGTGGGAGGTGCCGCGCATCGCGAGGGCGCATACCGCGATGGAAGGCGTGCGCTGAGCGCGTAAGCGTTCCGCCGTCGCGGGCGAGCACGATGTCAAGGCGGGATCGGCACCAGTCCCGGCGAGAAGTGCGTCTCCGTCGCGCCGTCACCGAGCTGACCATATCTGTTGTCGCCCCAGCAGTACACCGCGCCGCTCGTGGTCTGGCCGCAGGCGTGCGAGAAGCCGACGCTGATCGCGCGCAAGCGCAGTGAGCCCATCACCGGCTGGGGCTTCGAGGTGTCGTCGGGATCGGGACGGCCGAGCGCTTCCGATTCCGATCCCCAGCAGAGCGCTACGCCCTCGACGGTGATTCCACAGGTCACCGGCCGCGACGCCGTGCGCGACGCGACGATGCTGCGAAAGCGATGTCCGCCCGCGACGGCGCGCGGCTCGCTCGCCGACTTGTCCGAGCCATCGCCGAGGCTGTTGTACTCGTTGTAGCCCCAGCAGTATCCCGCGCCGGTCGTCGACACGGCACAGGTGGAGAGATCTCCCGCACTGACCATTGCGAAGCGAAGCGATCCGCCGACGGCCACCGGACGCGGGTGACGGGTTCCTGCGGCACCGCTGCCGACGGCGCCCCACGCGTTGTTGCCCCAGCAGTAGACGCGCCCGTCCGTCGCCAGACCGCAGCTGTGCAGCAGCCCGGCGCTCACGGAGCGGAACCGCAGGTCAGTCGCGACGCGTACGGGTGCCTCGCGCATCGTCGTCGTGCCGTCGCCGAGCTGGCCGTGCTCGTTGTCGCCCCAGCAGTACGCGACGCCCGCGGTCGTGACGCCGCACGCATGATCGCCACCGGCACTGAGCGAGGCGAAGGTGAGATTGCCGGCGACGGCGGCCGGCAGGCGCCGCGCCATCCGATCGCCCGGCACGACGGCTCGGCCTTCGTCCTCGAATCCCGCGTTGCCCCAGCAGTACGCGCGGCCATCGGTCGTGAGCGCGCAGGCAAACGTCGAGCCGGTGCTCACGCTGGCGAACCTGAGCGGCGTGGACACGGGAGCGGGGGAGGGACTCGCGGCGCGCGCACCACTCCCGAGCTCTCCGTGATCGTTGCTTCCCCAGCAGAACGCCGCTCCGTCGCGGCGCAGCGCACAGGTGAAACCCGAGCCCGCACTCACAACCTCCGGTTCGGCGAGCGCGAAGCGGCCGCGCAGCGCGACGGGAAAGCCCCAACCGCGAAGCAGCTCGCTCACCTGCGCGATGCTGCGCGCCGTCGCTTCGGGAGGCAGCACGTTCAGCACGAGTCCCACGATCTGTCCCCGCGCGTCGAGCAGCGCGCCACCGGAGTTGCCCGGCAGGACCTGCGACGTCTCGAACACGAGCAGGCTGTCGCTCACCGATGCGAGTGGCGACGCGGCGACGCTCGATCCCCACGGCCTCCCCTGCGGATATCCGATCGCGCGAACGCCGTCGCCACGCGAGAGCGCAGTCGCGTCGCCGAGTCGATCGAACGGAAGCTGCGACGGATCGATCCCCGTCGCGCGCACGCCGGCGATGCTCAGCACCGCGACGTCCCGCTTGGCGTCGAAGCGCGTCGTCAACGCGGCGGGCACGGGCTCGCCGGGCAGACCGCGCAGCTCGACGCGGATATCGGTGGCTTCGGTTGCGCCCCGCCGCACGACGTGGTTCGCCGTCACGACGTACAATCGGTCGTTGGCCGAGCCGAACAGGATCCCGGCGCCGATGCTCGGCTCGCCGTCGATCGTGCACCGGATCATGACGACGATCTGCTCGGTCTCGCGCGACGTCGAAGCCGGGCCCGTATCCTGGGCTCCGAGCGCCGCGACGCGGAGGACCGTCATCGTCACCGCCAGCACGATCGCGCGCACGACATGAATCGCGGCGCTGCTCACTCCGGCTTCCTCCACCACCGGCGCAGCGTCAGCGCGATCCCCGACAAGTAGAGCGCGGTGCCCCACAGCAGCGAGGGCCCCTGCCGCTTCCGCAGCCACTCGAGCAGCGTCGGCATCAGCGAGCGCGGCTCGTCTCCCGATCCCGAGCGCATCTCGCGCACGTCGCCCTGGAACGTCGCGGCGATCCCGTCCTCGCGCAGGTCGAGCGTGAGGAACGTCCCGCTCGCCGCCCCGAAGCGCAGCAGCTCGCCCGGCCGGAGCTTCTGCTCCGTGCCGCCGAGCGCCTCGAAGTAGAGTGAGCCCTCCTGGATCGTCGACACGGGTCGCGCCAGCGGACGCGCGACGTCCTGAAGATCTTCCACGCGGTGCAGGCGGAGGTCGCGCACGTCGAGCTGCTCCCACCTCGGCGTCGGCGCACCAGCTGCCAGCGTGAGGTCGAGATCGAGCGCTCCGCCCGACGATGCGAGATCCACCGCGCGCGGCGCGCGGAGCACGGTCGTCGTGCGTGCCGCGGTCGACGGGGCGAAGGTGACGGCGCCCATGACGTCGGCGTGCACCTCGATCGTCGCGGGCGCCGCGGCGCGCAGCGACAGCCGGTACTGTCGCGGCACGTCGGTGCGCGTCAGCCAGACCTGCGTCCCTTCGGACACGATGATCCGATCGACGACGATGCCGCCGGCTTGCTTCGCATCGGCAGTCTCGTCGACGGCAACGCGCAGCGCGGTCGCGTCCCCGGCCGGCGGCACTTCCTCGGGGAGCTGTATACCCTTCGCGCCGGCGACGCTCAACGCCGCGACGCGAATCGGGCGGCCGAGCGGCTGCTGCCGCGCCGAGACGAATCCGAGCCCGGTGAACGCGCCGGTGAGCTCGATCGGCGTCGACGACACGCGGACGAACAGAAGTACGCTCGCGACGACCAGTGTCGCGAAGAAGATCAGGGCGGGGAGCCAGCGGTTCGGCGTCGCCACGGCGGACGCCGCCGGTGCTCGCGCGGCGGCGACATCGGTCACGGCGCGGTCGGACGCGGCGCGCCCGGGTGATAGAGCAGGATGCTCCTCGTGACGCCGCCGCTCCCTTCCCGCGTTGCCGCGACGCGCACGAGGTACATCCCGCGCTCCTTCAGTGTGGGCAGCCGGACGACGATCGGACGCTCAGCTGGATAGACGCCGTAGCCGAGCTTCTCGTCGCGCTGGAGATAGCGCGTCGGTGCGCCGTCGGCTCCCGTCGCCGCCACCGTCAGGTACACCTCGCTCAACCCGACCGTCGGCCACAGCGTGAGCCGATAGCTCGACGACCGAACGGCCGGACGACGCTGGCTGATGCGCAGCGGCACCAGCACCTCGCGTTGCGAGCCACCGATCGACATCGACGCCACGCCGGTGACGCCGACGTCGGCGCTCGAGATCCTGAGCGGGCGTCGCACGTCGGAGGGCCACGCGAAACTGGACGCGGCGATCGGGCGCACCGTCTCCATTCGATAGTACAGGCCGGCGCGGATGGCGGACGCGCGCAGCAGCACCGCCTCACCCGGCGGCGGCGTCCATTCGACGCGCAGCGGGAGCGAGGAGCTGTCGTCGAACGCCTCTAGGCTCTCGACGAGCGACGCGACGCGCAGCGTCGAGCTCCCCGAAACGTTCTGCCCGTAGACGCCTTCGCAGCGGTCGCCGCGCTGGCGGTAGCGCAGCGGATCGGATTTCTGCGTCGCGACGAGGGAGTCGCAGTCGAAGCGGATCGCGTCGCGCGGCACGACCGACGCGGACGGTCGGCCGAGCAGGCCGAGCACGAGGACGCACATTCCGGCGCGGAGTCCGTACATGCTGGACCTTATCCCGCGCCGGTTGGCCACGCCAGACCGTTGCTTACGGCTCGCCGCGCGGCCATATCAATGTCGATCGCCATCGACTTCGATCGGGATTCCCATGCGTTCCGCTCCACTGATTCTCATGTTGCTCGCCGCCGGGTGCCACGGCGCTTCGCGGTCCCCAGACGCGAGCCACGCGTTGCGCGTCGCGAAGATCGACTCGGCGACGGCGCGTCGGATCTGCCAGTCGCCCGACAGCGTGATCGCCGGGACGAAGGACTGCGTGCTGCTCGACCAGGGGCGCCGACCGCGAGAGTTCGCTCCGCCGCCACCGCCACGGCGACAGTAGCGCACTAGGCGCACCCCCGAATCATCGCCCGTCGGCAGCCGATGACCTAGACCGACGCAGCCTCCGCGTACAGCCGCCGCACCAACGGCCCGAGCCGCGGATGCGGCAGCAGCGCCTCGAGCTCCCGGTCCACCGAGGTCACGAGCGTCGTCGGCCCGGTGCCGGCGTCGATGTTGAGCGTGATCGCCGCGGCGACGGCGTTCTCGTCGCCCTCCGGCAACGCGAGGCCGAGCCACACGCTCTCGCCGATGTACTCGGTGGCGGCGCGCGCGCGCAGGGTTCGCTCGATCAGGCGTGCTTCCGCGACGCGACCGAGTCGCATCAGCGCGCGGTAGCGGAACGACACCATCATCGCGCCTGGTGGGGGAGGCGGCAGGGGGTGCGACAAACTACCGCGACGTGGGGGCCGAGACAAATGTTGTGAG
>JBJMNN010000163.1:0-36572 GCA_045804245.1 Gemmatimonadaceae bacterium
CCACCGCGTGGAAGCGAAGCTGCCGGAGCAGAAGCGGCGCATGCTCGAGCGGCTGCACAACGCCGACGCCGTGTTCGCCGGCAAGCGCGTGCTCGTGGTGGACGACGACGTCCGCAACATCTTCTCGCTCACGAGCATGCTGGAGGACCACGGCATGCAGGTGTCGTTCGCCGAGAACGGGAAGGACGCGATCGCGCTGCTCCGCGAGCGGCAGGACTTCGACCTCGTGCTGATGGACGTCATGATGCCGGAGATGGATGGCTACGAGACGACTCGGGCGATCCGCGAGATGCCGGCGCTCAAGTCGCTGCCGATCATCGCGCTGACGGCGAAGGCGATGAAGGGCGACCGCGAGAAGTGCATCGCGGCGGGCGCATCGGACTACATCACGAAGCCAGTGGACACCGAGCAGCTGCTCAGCCTCATGCGGGTATGGCTGTACCGGTAAGCGACGGGTCGTCCCTTCCGGGACCACCACTCGCCTACAACTCCGACCTGGAGCGGCTCGAGATCGAGCTGCTCCTGGAAGGGGTGTACCGGCACTACGGGTTCGATTTCCGGTCGTACGCCTACGCTTCGATCCGCCGCCGGCTGTGGAAGCGAGTCGAAGGTGAGAGGCTGCGGACCATCTCGGAGCTGCAGGCGCGGATCCTCCACGATCCGGACGCGATGGAGCGCCTCCTGCTCGATCTCTCGGTGAACGTGACGGCGATGTTCCGCGACCCGAGCTTCTACAAGGAGTTCCGGGACCGGGTCATCCCACTGCTGCGCACCTACCCGTTCATCAGGATCTGGCACGCCGGCTGTTCCACCGGGGAGGAGGTGTTCTCGATGGCGATCCTCCTCGAGGAGGAGGGACTCTACGACCGGGCACGGTTGTACGCGACGGACATCAACGACGTCGTGCTGCAGCGGGCCCGTCAGGGGATCTTTCCCCTCGACCGGATGCAGGAATACACGGAGAACTACCTGCGTGCCGGCGGAAAGCGGTCGTTCTCGGAGTACTACACGGCGAAGTACGACGGCGCGCTGTTCAACGCCACGTTGACGCGGAACATCGTCTTCTCGCAGCACAACCTCGTCACGGACCGGTCGTTCAGCGAGTTCCACGTGATCTTCTGCCGCAACGTGCTGATCTATTTCGACAAGACGCTGCAGAACCGGGTGCACTCGCTGTTCTACGACTCGCTGGTGACGCTCGGGATCCTCGCGCTGGGAAGCAAGGAGTCGCTCAAGTTCTCGCAGTACGAGTCCTGCTATGAGAAGTTGAGCCCGACCGAGAAGCTGTACCGGAAGGTGCGATGATGGCCAACGCACCGGGTGTGGGGTACGACCTCGTAGTCGTCGGCACGTCGTGGGGCGGGCTCGCCGCACTCCGTACGCTGGTCGGCGGACTGTCCGACTCCTTTCAGATGGCCGTGACCCTCGTCCAGCATCGCCACAAGGACTCCAACCACCTGCTGAGCACCCTGCTGCAGGAGCGCTCGTCGCTGCGCGTGCTGGAGGTCGAGGACAAGATGCCGATCGAGCACGGTCACATCTACGTCGCGCCGCCGAACTACCATACCCTGATCGAGCCGGGCTATTTCTCGCTCAGCACGGAAGCACCGGTGCGATTCAGCCGGCCGTCGATCGACGTGACCTTCTCTTCGGCGGCGGACAGCTACACGCATCGCACGGTGGGGATCGTGCTCACCGGCGCGAACGCCGACGGCGCGGATGGGCTGCGTCGGATCTCCGATCGCGGCGGCCTGGCCATCGTCCAGGATCCCGACTCGGCGGAGAGCCCGCAGATGCCGGCGGCCGCCCAGAAGGCGGTGCCGAGGGCGCGCGTGATGTCGCTCGAAGCGATCACCGCCTTCGTCGCGTCGCTGCCGGCTGGCCTGCCCGAACGGGAGAGCGCATGAGCACGGGCGCCACACCACTGTCCCGCCGGGAGCAGGGAACGCCCGTGAGTGCACCGGTCCAGACCGGAGAGTCGCGCGCCGGGCCGGTGGAGATCCTGCTCGTCGACGACCGGCCGGAGAACCTGCTCGCGCTCGAGGCGATCCTCGAGCCGCTCAACCAGACGCTGATCAAGGCGCACTCGGGCGACGAGGCGCTGCGCAAGCTCCTGCTCCACGACTTCGCCGTCATCCTGCTCGACGTGCAGATGCCGGGGATCAACGGCTTCGAGACGGCGCGGCTGATCAAGTCGCGCGAGCGCACGAAGTACATCCCGATCATCTTCCTGACGGCGATCAGCAAGGACGAGGAGTACGTCTTCCAGGGCTACTCCGTCGGCGCGGTGGACTACCTGGCGAAGCCGTTCCAGCCGGACATCCTGCGCTCCAAGGTCAGCGTCTTCGTCGATCTGTACCTCAAGCAGAAGCAGCTCTCCGAGCAGCAGGTGCTGCTGCGCGCGAGCGAGGTGCGCGAGCTCGAGCTCAAGCACAAGCTCGAGATCACCGAGTCGGAGGCGCGCTTCTCCGAGATCGTGGCCTCGGCGATGGACGCGATCATCGTGTTCGACACGGATGGACGCATCTCGCTGTTCAACGCCGCGGCGCAGCGGATGTTCGGGCTGCCGGCGGACGACGCGATCGGTCATGACGTGCGCAAGCTCATGCCGGAGCCGCTGCGCCAGGAGTCGCTGGACCGCGTGTGCCGGGCCTCGGATTCGGCGCAGAGCGGCGCGGCGACGGCACCGTCGGAGCACATCCTCTCGCTGACGGGACTTCGCGCGAACGGCGAGGAGTTCCCGATCGAGGCGACGGCGAGCTGTCTCGACGTGCGCGGCAAGCGCACCTACACGCTCATCGTGCGCGACATCTCCGAACGGATGCGCGCGGAAGCGGCGCTGAAGGCGCAGGCCGAGTCGCTGGAGCGGGCGATGATGGATCTCAAGGGGCTCAACGACGAGCTCGCGGACCGGCAGGCCGAGCTGGAGCGCGCGATGGCGGCGCGAAGCCGCTTCTACGCCTCGATGAGTCACGAGCTGCGCACGCCGATCAACGCCGTGCTCGGCTACAGCACGCTGCTGCTCGAGAACATCTACGGGCCGCTGAACGAGAAGCAGGCAGAGGGGATCACACGCACCCACAAGGCGGCGAAGCACCTGCTCGAGCTCGTGAACGACGTGCTCGACCTCTCGAAGATCGAGGCGGGGAAGATCGATCTGCGGCTCCAGCCGGTGTACTTCCCCGCGCTGATCGAGGACTTGTTCGTCACGGTGCGCCCGCTCGCCGACCAGTACGGATCGGAGCTCACGCTCGGGCACGAAGGCGAGCCGGTGAAGGTGGTCAGCGATCCGCGCCGGCTGCGGCAGATCCTCCTCAACCTCCTCTCGAACGCGATCAAGTTCGGCAATGGAAAGCCGATCCACGTCGGATCGCGTCCGCGCGACGACGGTGGCATCGTCGTCGAAGTGACGGATCGGGGCGAAGGGATCGCGCAGACCGACCAGGAGAAGATCTTCGACGAGTTCGTGCAGCTCGGGAAGACGCAGCTCACCGAGGGGACCGGGCTCGGGCTCCCGATCTCGCGCCGGCTCGCCGAGATGCTGCAGGGCGAGCTCGAGGTGACGTCGGAGCTCGGGGAGGGGAGCACCTTCCGGCTCAGCCTTCCGGCGTCGTCGGATGAACCGGTGGTGCGCGGGCCGAAGCACGCGGAGCCGAGCGACGTCGCGCACGTCGCGGGATAAGTCGCGCGCTTGACGATGGCGCGCGACGCGCGCACAATGTTGTCCATTCGTGAATGGCGCGCGCCGAGCGTCTCGCTCCGGTGATCGTCGTCACATTGTCGTCGCGCGATCCGCAGCGAGATCGTCCGTGCGCTCTGAACTTCCGTGGCCGGCCGCGGTATATTCCGGAATGCGTTTGCTCTGCGTGGCGCGCCACGCCTATCTCAGCGAGCATTTGTGCCGCTACTTCCGCGCGCTCGGTGCCGACTGTTCGGCGGCCGTGGGCGTCGCGGAAGCGTTCAACCTCGCCACACACTACGAGCCGCACGTCATCGTCTGCGACTGTGATCTCATCACTCCTACGCTGCTCGACGAATGGGCAGTGGAGCCGCGGACGGCCGACGTGCCGTTGCTCGCCGTGAGTCTGACACGCCGACCCGAAGAGCTGCCGCCGGTGGAGCTCCTGGGCGTCGCCGGCGTGCTTTACCTTCCCGCTCTCGAGCGCTCGCAGGTGCTCGCACTGCTCTCCGGTGCGCACCGCCGGCGCGGCGTCGTACCGCCGATCGGGTGGCAGCCACCGGTGGCGTCGCAGTCGATCACCGCTGGCTGATCGGCGCGACGAACCGGTGCGAGCACGTCGGAGCGGCGAAGTGGGCGCCCTGAGCGCGAGCGCGACCCAGCGCGACCACACTCCAATGGCAGAGACGCCACCGGCTCCGTCGCTCGACGGCGCTCTCGACTCGCTGGACACCGGCGTACTGGCGCTGAACCACGACCTTCGCGTCACGTACGCGAACGCGCGCTGGGCCGCGTGGCGCGGCGCGGCGATCCCGACGGGGGCGTCGCTCGCGTCGCTGGTGGATCTCGCTGCCGGCGAGGCGCTCGGGGAGCTGAGGGCGACGATCGCCGACGGCGAGTCGCGAAACGTCCACTTCACGCTCAAGCCGGCGCGCGCGGACGCCGCGGCGAGATTCATCGGCTGCACGGTGCGCCGTCTGGGCACGGGGCTGGTGCTCGAGGCGCGCGGCGAGGTCGACGACGAGCGGATGCCATTGAACGACGTCGCTCGGCGCCTCGCTCTCGTGGTGGACATGGCAGAGGTGCTTCGCACGCTGTGTGAGATAGCGTCGCGGCAGTGCCATGGTACTGGCGCGGCGGTGCTGCGCATGACGGGCAAGCTCGGCGAGGTCGTGGCGGCGGTCGGCAATCTCGTTCCGGCGCGAGGACGCTGCTTCGAGCTCGAGGGCTCGATGTTCGAGGAGGCGCTCAGTCTATCGGACGTCGTCCAGGAGGAGAACTTCAGCGACTCGGGACGCCCGCTGATGCGGGTCGTGCCGGAGCTCTCGCTCGGGCCGATGCTCGTCGCGCCGCTCCGGGCCCACGGCGAGACGCTCGGTGTGCTAGCCGTGACGCGCGGTGCGACGGACGTCGCCTTCACCCAGCGCGAACGCTCGCGGCTGCGCGTGCTGGCCGACCACGCCGCGCTCGCCGTGCACAAGTCGATGCTCCTCCAGCAGGCGCAGAGTGCCGACCGGGCCAAGGGGCGTTTCCTGGCCACGATGAGTCACGAGCTGCGGACGCCGCTCACCGCGCTCGCCGGCTACGGTGAGCTGCTCGCCGACCAGGTGATCGGCCCGATGAGCGAGCCGCAGCTCGACATTCTCGATCGCATGCGGTCGGTGACGACGCATCTGTCGGCGATGATCGAGGAGATCCTCGCCTTCACGAGCCTCGAGGAAGGGCGGGAGATCGTGCGTCCGACCGAATTTCTCGCCGAAGACCTCGTCCGCTCCGCGCTTGCCGAAGTCGAGCCGGCGGCCGAGCAGCGTGGCCTCGCGCTCGAGCTCAAGCTCCCGTCGACGGCGGTGCGGATGTCGAGCGACATCGAGAAGGCACGCCAGATCCTCGTGAACCTGCTCGGCAACGCGGTGAAGTTCACCGATCGCGGCCGCGTGACGCTCCGGCTCGCAAAGGCGAGCACCTCGGTGCGGATCGATATCGTCGACACCGGGATCGGCATCCCGGCCGACGAGCTTCCCCGTCTGTTCCGCCCCTTCGCCCAGGTCGACACCGGGCTGACGCGACGCCACGGCGGCACCGGACTCGGGCTCTACATCTCACGACGCCTCGCCACGATGCTCGGCGGCCACATCGAGGTCGCAAGCGAGCCCGGTGTCGGATCGACGTTCAGCGTCGTCCTTCCACTCGAGTGGCACGGGCCCCAGGGTCGGTGAGTTGGTGAGTTGGAGCGTGGGTTGATGGCATCCCATGAACCCACGATCGAACCAACCAACTCACTCGATCGAGCGCCTGACTTCCCCCGACGTCGACCGCTAAGTTCTAAGTAATGAGCACCTTTCCTCCGACGACGACCGTCTTCAACGACGGCTACATCGCCGAGACGTACGAAGCCTACCGCCGCAATCCGTCGTCGGTGGACGAGTCCTGGCGTCAGTTCTTCCGGACGGCCGAATCGCTGGCCGGCATCACCGGCGGCGCGGGCGCGGCGGGTGATCCAGGACTCCTTCGCAAGACCGCGGGCGCCGCGACGCTGATCGATGCGATCCGTCATTACGGGCACCTGGCCGTGCAGCTCGATCCGCTCGGCGGGAAGCCGCCCGGCGCGGCGGAGCTGACCCCCGAGTTCCACGGCATCACCGAGCAGGAGCTCGCCGACGTGCCGGCGAGCGCGCTCGGCTATCAGTCGGGAACGGCGGCGGACGTCGTGCGCGCGCTGCGCGCCGTCTACTGCGGAAAGATCGGCCTCGAATTCGTGCATCTGCAGGAGGAGGACGAGCGCCTCTGGTTCCGTCGCACGGTGGAGGAGGGTGCGCTCACGCAGCCGTTGAGCGCCGACGAGAAGCTCGGCATGCTGCGCCGGCTCACCGAGGTCGATGGGCTCGAGCGGTTCCTCCAGCGCGCCTATCTCGGCTATAAGCGCTTCTCGATCGAAGGGACCGACGTGCTCGTCCCGATGATCGACGAGGCGATCGTGCGCGGGGCGCAGAGTGGCGCGCGCCAGGTGGTGATGGGGATGGCGCACCGCGGCCGCCTCAACGTGCTGACCCACGTGATGGGGATGAGCTACGTCGAGATGTTCGGCGAGTTCGAGGGGCGGCAGGGGGAGACGAGCGCCGACAGCAGCACGGGCGACGTGAAGTACCACCTCGGCTACGAGAACGAGCGGAAGGTCGGCGCGACGTCGATCAAGTTGGAGCTGGCGCCGAATCCCAGCCATCTCGAGGTGGTGAACCCCGTGATGTCGGGGATGGCGCGCGCCTATCAGCGCGTGACCGGCGCGCCGCCCGACCGGCGCGACGAACGACTCGTGCTGCCGATCTGCATCCACGGCGACGCGGCGTTCCCCGGCGAGGGCGTGGTGCCCGAGACGTTCAACCTCTCGCGGCTGCGCGGTTACCGCGTCGGCGGCACGCTGCACATCATCGTCAACAATCAGGTCGGCTTCACGACCGATCCGATCGACGCGCGCTCGACGCATTACGCGAGCGATCCGGCGAAGGGGTTCGAGGTGCCGGTGCTGCACGTGAACGCCGACGACGCCGACGCGTGCATCACCGCCGTGCGGTTGGCCGTGGCGTACCGCGACCAGTTCGCGAAGGACGTGCTGATCGACCTCGTGGGCTATCGGCGCTGGGGGCACAACGAGACCGACGAGCCGGCGTTCACGCAGCCGAAGCTCTACGAGCTGGTGAAGCAGCATCCGACGCCGCGGCAGGTGTGGGGCGCGCGCCTCGTCAGCGAGGGGGTCGCGACCGATGCGGAGGTCGCGGCGATCGACAAGGAGTTCGCCGACAGGATCACCGCGGTCTACCACGAGATGAAAGCGTCGCCGGAATCGGCGACCGATGGCCAGCGGTCGGCTCCCAGTGCGCCGGCGCCCGATCCGGCGACCGCGGTGCGCGGTGAATCGCTCGAATCGATCAACGCGCGGCTGCTCGAGTGGCCGCAGGGGTTCAAGGTCCATCCGCGGCTGGCGAAGACGCTCGAGCGCCGGCGCGAGGCGCTCCACAGCGGAGCCATCGACTGGGGTCACGCCGAGGCGCTTGCCTTCGGCTCGCTGCTGCTCGACGGGATCAACGTCCGTATCAGCGGTCAGGACGCCGAGCGCGGCACCTTCGCGCACCGCCACGCCGTGGTGCACGACGTGGAGACGGGGGCGACGCACACGCCGCTCGCCGCGCTGCCACAGTCGCGCGGCACGTTCGAGATCTACAACAGCCCGCTCTCCGAGACGGCGGTGATGGGCTTCGAGTACGGTTTCTCGACCGCGGCGCCGCGCGACCTGGTGCTGTGGGAGGCGCAGTACGGCGACTTCGTGAACGTCGCGCAGCCGATCATCGACCAGTTCATCTCGGCCGACCGGGCGAAGTGGGGGCAGCGGAGCGGGTTGGTGCTGCTGCTGCCGCACGGCTACGAGGGCGGTGGGCCCGAGCACTCGAGCGCGCGGCTCGAGCGGTTCCTCCAGCTCTGCGCCGAGCGGAACATGGTGGTGGCGTATCCGTCGACGCCGGCGCAGTACTTCCATATCCTGCGCCGCCAGGCGCTGCGCGCCGAGCGGCAGCCGCTCGTGCTGATGCAGCCGAAGAGCCTCCTGCGTCTGCCCGCGGCGGCGGCGCGGCTCGAGGATCTGGCGGAGGGCGGCTTCCAGTCGGTGATCGACGACGCGGCGGTGGTGGATCGCCGCGACGACGTGCGCCGCCTCGTGCTGTGCACGTCGAAGATGTACTACGATCTGCTCGCGGCGCGACAGGCGGGTGCGGACGTTGCGCTCGTGCGCGTCGACGAGCTGTATCCGTGGCCGGGTGACGCGGTGGCGGAGATCGTCGACCGCTATCCGAACCTCGAAGACGTGGTGTGGGCGCAGGAGGAGCCGAAGAACATGGGCGCCTGGAGCTACGTCTCGCCGCAGCTGCGGGTGGCGACCGGGAACATGCTGACGATCCGGTACATCGGCCGCCCGGAACGCGCGAGCCCGGCGGAGGGTTACTCGAAAGCGCACGAGGAAGAGCAGAAGCGCATCGTGGCCGAGGTCCTCAACCCCGCGCCCTCGAGCGCGAAACGCAAAACTTCGAAGGTATGACCAGAGCGAGGCGGCTTCTGGCCGCGATAATCTTCTGTCTCGCCGCGCCGCGACTCCTCTCAGCCCAGGAGCGCGGCGCAGTCGCGTTGGGTGAGGCGGTGGCAGGGCTGGACGTGACGGGCCGCGTGCTGTTGATCGGCGCGCACCCGGACGACGAGGACACGCAGCTTCTGACATGGCTGGCTCGCGGGCGCCAGGTGGAGACGGGGTATCTCTCGCTGACGCGCGGCGACGGCGGGCAGAACCTGATCGGTAACGAGCTCGGGCCGTTGCTCGGGATGATCCGCACCGAGGAGCTGCTCGCGGCGCGGCGCGTCGACGGGGGGCGGCAGTTCTTCACGCGCGCCTACGACTTCGGCTTCTCCAAGACGGCGGAGGAGACGTACACGCACTGGGTGAAGGACTCGATCCTGCGCGACGTCGTGACGGTGGTACGCGCGTTCCGGCCACAGATCATCGTGGGCGTGTTCAGCGGCACGCCGCGCGATGGACACGGGCATCACCAGGTGTCGGGGATCCTCGCGCGTGAGGCGTTCGACGCGGCGGCGGACACCGTGCGCTTTCCACGCAGCGCCACGCTCGGACTCGGCGCGTGGGTGCCGGCCAAGTTCTACCGCGCCCAGCGGTTCAACCCGGCCGAGGCGACGCTGTCGATGAACGTCGGGGAGCTGAGCCCGTTCCGCGGAATGTCGTACGCCGAGATCGCGTCGGTGAGCCGGTCGCAGCATCTGTCGCAGGGGTTCGGTGCGCTGCAGCGGCGGGGTACGTGGCTCGACTACGTGAAGCTCGAGGCGTCGCACGTGTCGCCGCCGATCGTGAAAGAGACGTCGATGTTCGAGGCGCTGGGCGAGGGATGGCATCGGTTCCAGCTCGACTCGCTGCCCGCCGGGGCTCGCGGTCCGATCGATTCGCTCGATGCGGCGATCGCCGCCGTGCGGAAAGTGGAGGACCTGACGTATCCCGAGCGCATGGTGGTGCCACTGGCACGCGTTGCGGGCTTGCTGGCGCGCGCGCGAGAGGCGCTGCGCTGCCCGCAGAGCGGCTACGCGGCGGGCTGCGTCGGGGTGGCAGGCGACCTCGCCGTCTCGCTCGAGACCGCGCAGCATCGCACGCAGACTGCGCTGCTGGCGGCGGCCGGCGTCCTCGTCGAGCCGACCGCGCCGCGCGAGCTCCTCGCGGTGCACGACACGCTGCCGGTGACCGTATCCGTCTACAACCAGGGCCGGGGCGCGGTGGTGCTCGAGGGTGCGTCGGTCTGGATGATGAACCCGTTCGGGTCGCCGCCTGCCGGCCAGCCCGTGACGATCGCGCCGGACAGCGCCGGACGGGTGACGCTGCCGCTCGTGACCGAGCGCGTCAGCGTGCCCTGGTGGATGGAGGAAGGGATGCAGCGCGGCGCCGATCAGTTCCTCACGCCGCGCGCCGGCCCGACGTCGTCGAACATAGCAATCGGCGAGGAGCGGCTCGCCGAAACCCACACGCGTGTCGCGCTGCGGATCGCCGGCGTGCCGGTGACGGTCGACGGGGGTCCGGTGGTGTACCGCTTCGCCGATCCGGCGCGAGGCGAGCAGCGTCGTCCGGTCGCCTCGGTACCCCCGATCAGCCTGCGGTTCGAGGACGAGGTCGAATACGCCCGCGTCGGCACGCTGCTCGACCGCGAGTACACGCTGCTGGTCAGCTCGGCCGCGACGGCGCCGCGCAGTGTGACCGTGGAGCTCTCGGTGCCGAAAGGAATGACCGCCGACTCGACGGTGCGGCACGTCGCGCTGGATCCGTTCGGCAGCGCGACGATCGTCTTCCACCTCAAGGGCCAGCTCCCGAAGGGGCGGCACTACGTGAGCGCGATTGCCACGAGCAACGGAGAGCGCTTCCTCGCGGGGTGGATGCCGATCACGTACGAGCACATCCGACCGCTGCGCTACTACCGGATGGCGAGCGTGCAGGTGGAGGCAGTGGACGCGCAGCTGCCGCGCAATCCGATGATCGCATACGTGAAAGGGGTGAGCGACAACGTCGCGCCGATGCTCCATCAGCTCGGGATCCGCGTCACGATGCTGTCGCCCGAGCTGCTGGCGACGGCCGATCTCTCGCGCTATGGCGCGGTCGTCGTGGGGCCACGCGCCTTCGCGGCGTCGCCGCAGGTCGCGGCGAGCGCGTGGCGACTACAGGAGTATGCGCGCGCCGGCGGCACCGTGGTGGTGCAGTACGGGCAGCAGGAGATGCAGACGCCGGGATACCTCCCATATCCCGTCACCCTCGCCCGCACCGCAGAGCGCGTCACCGACGAGAACGCGCCCGTGAAAGTGCTCGATCCCTCGTCGCGGCTGCTGGCGTTCCCGAACCGGATCACCGCCGACGACTTCAAGGGCTGGGTGCAGGAGCGGGCGACGTACATGCCCACGACCGCCGATCCGCACTATCGGAAGCTGTTCGAGATGCACGACCCCGGTGAGCCGCCGAACGAGAATGCGGTTCTCGTTGCGCCGCTCGGCAAGGGCGCGTACGTCTACTCGACGCTCGCGCTGTTCCGTCAGCTGCCGGCCGGCGTGCCGGGCGGCGCACGGATCTTCCTCAACCTGCTCGCCGCCACCGGAGAGTCGACGGCGAGCGCACTGCCACGGCCATGACGGCGTCACTGCTCGCGTTCATCCCGGTCGCGCTGCTGCTCACACTCATTCCGGGCGCCGACACGGCGCTCGTGACGCGCAACGCGCTCGCGCTCGGTCTGCGCGGCGCACGCTGGACGATCGTCGGCATCATGACCGGCTGTCTCATCCACGCGACTGCGTCGGCGCTCGGACTGTCGGCGATCCTCGCGACGTCGGCGCGGGCGTACGAGACGGTGAAGCTCGTTGGTGCGGCGTATCTGGTGTGGATCGGGATCCAGTCGATCCGCCACGCGAGCGCTCCAGCCACGGACGCTGCGTCCGTCGCGGCGCCGCGCGGGGCGAGTCCGTTCATGCAGGGCTTCCTCACCAACATCCTGAATCCGAAGGTCGCGCTGTTCTATCTCACCTTCCTGCCGCAGTTCATCCCGGCGCGCGCGCCGGTGCTGCGCACGTCGCTCCTGCTGGCGATGATCCACAACGTGCTCGGATTCGCCTGGCTGTCGCTCTACGCGCGATTCGTCGACCGGCTGCGTGCGGCGCTGACGCGACCCGTGGTGAAGGCGTGGCTCGAGCGTGTGACGGGTGGCGTGCTCGTCACGCTCGGCGCGCGGCTCGCGTGGGACCGCCGATGAATCGCGCCGCGAAAGGACTCGCGTACGCTGCGCTCGCGTTGCTCGCCGCCTGCAGCGGCGGCGACGGTCGTACCGTGCTCACCATCTACTCGCCGCACGGGAAGGACCTGCTCGAGTATTTCGAGAAGGGATTCGAAACGTCGCATCCGACGATCGACGTGCAGTGGGTGGACATGGGATCGCAGGAGGTGCTCGACCGGCTCCGCGCCGAGAAGGCGAATCCGCAGGCGGATCTGTGGTTCGGCGCGCCGTCGGAGATCTTCGGGCGCGGCGCGAACGAAGGGCTGCTCGATCCGTACACGCCGACGTGGGCCGACAAGGTGCCGCCGGAGGCGAAGGACCCGCAGGGGCGCTGGTTCGGCACGTACATGACCCCCGAGGTCATCGCGTACAACACGCACGCCGTCAGCGCCGCCGACGCGCCGAAGGACTGGGACGAGGTCATCGATCCGAAGTGGAAGGGGAAGGTCCTGATCCGGAATCCCGTCGAGTCGGGGACGATGCGCGCCATCTTCGGCGCGATCCTCGCGCGCTCGATCGCGCAGACCGGCTCGACGACGCAGGGATGGGACTGGCTGCGCCGCCTCGACGCGAACACGAAGGAGTACGTGCTCAACCCCGCGCTGCTCTATCAGAAGCTCGGCCGCGAGGAGGGGGTGATCACGCTGTACAACATGCCCGACATCGCGACGCTCGAGGCGCGGACGAAGACGCCGGTCGGGTTCGTGTTCCCGACGAGCGGCACGCCGCTGCTCGTCGACGCGATCGCGCTCGTGCACGGCGGCAGGCAGCAGGCGGCGGCGAAGCAGTTCTACGAATACGTCACGACACCGGCGGCGTTCAAGGACGCGGCGGTGAAGTTTCTCCGCATCCCGGCGCGCACCGACATTCCGGTGGACTCGCTCCCCGAGCCGGTGCGTCGCGCGCGAACGGAGCTCAAGGCGATGCCGGTGGCCGCGACGCTGCTCGCCGACAGCCTCGACGTGTGGATGAAATACTGGGACAGCAGCATCCGCAACAGCCAGCGCGGCAAGTGAGCTCCGGCCGCGCGCGCGACGCCGGTGCCGCTGCACGCCGCGCGAGCGCGCTGGTGCTCGAGCGGGTGACGCGTCGCTACCCGGGCAATCCCGAGCCGTCGGTCGATGCCGTGTCGCTGTCGATCGCGCCGGGTGAGCTCGTGGCGCTCGTCGGCGCGTCGGGCTCGGGAAAGACGACGACGCTGCGCATCGCGGCGGGGTACGAGATTCCCGACTCGGGGCGCGTCGTGCTCACCGACGAGTCGGGCGCGACGCGCGACATCACGCACGAGCCGCCGCAGCGCCGCGGCTTCGGCATGGTGTTCCAGCACTACGCGCTCTTCCCGCACATGACGGTGGAGCACAACGTCGCGTTCGGGCTCGAGGCTCGCGGCGTCGGGAAGCGCGAGCGGCTGGAGCGCGCGCGCGAAGCACTGGCCGGCGTCGGGCTCGACGACAAGGCCGCCCGTCCGGTGCAGGCGCTGTCCGGTGGTGAACAGCAGCGGGTGGCGCTGGCCAGGGCGCTCGTGATCTCGCCGCGCGTCCTGCTGCTCGACGAGCCGCTCTCCAACCTCGATCCGACGCTGCGCCAGACGATGCGCGACGAGCTGCGCGCGACGCTGCGCCGCTCCGGGGTGACCGCGCTGTTCGTGACGCATGATCAGGAGGACGCGTTCGCCGTCGCCGATCGGATCGCCATGTTGTCTCGCGGCCGGCTGCTGCAGGTGGGCACGCCGGAGGAGCTCTACCACTCGCCGTCGACGCGCGAGGTGGCGGAGTTCGTCGGGCGCGCCGCGCTGCTCCCCGCCGAACGAATGGGCGAGGGCGTGTGGGTGACGGTGGGAAGTGTCGCGCTCGCGGCGCCGGCTCGCGAAGCCACGGATGTCGGTTGGGCCGGTGAGCTCGCCGCCGTGCTGCGCCCCGAGTCGCTCGTGCTCGTGGACGACGACGAGCAGCCCGCGTGGGAGGGAACGGTCACGGGACGACGGTTCGCCGGCGGCCACACCGTGTATCTGGTGCGGCTCGAGAGCGGCGCGGTCGTCGAGGTGATGGGGAACGGCCTCGGTGCGCCCGAGGGAGAGACGGTGCGGGTGCGGCTCTCGGGACAACCGCTGGCCACGGTGCGCACATGATGCGCGCGGCGCGGCTCCGGCGTCCCGAAGGCGGGTGGGCCACGGCGCTGGTGGGCTTCGCGCTGCTCGCGCTCCTCCTGTGGAGCGTCGTCTACCCGAACGCCGCGATCATCGTCGGCAGCTTCGAGCGCGGTCTCGGCGACTGGCGTGACTTCATGGCCAGCCCCGCCGACCGTGACGCGCTGTGGGGAACGGTGGTCGTGTCGATCGGGTCGGTGATCGGCGCGCTGCTCATCGGCGTGCCGCTCGCGTTCCTGCTTTCGCGCACGGAGTTTCGCGGCCGGCGCGTGCTCAGCGGCGTCGCCACGCTGCCGGCGGCGCTGCCCCCGCTCGTCGGTGTCCTCGCGTTTCTATTTCTCTACGGGGAAAGTGGAGTAGTCACGCGCGCCGTCCAGCGCGTGCTCGGGCTCGATCACGCGCCGTGGACGCTCACGGGGATCCCGGCGGTGATCTTCGTGCATGCCTACACGATGTACGTGTACGTCTTCCTGTTCGTGAGCGCGGGCCTCGAACGGTACGACACGACGCTCGACGAGGCGGCGGCGGGGCTCGGCGCGTCGCGGACGCTCACGCTGCGGCGCGTCACGCTGCCGCTGCTCACGCCGTCGCTCGCCGGCGCGATGCTGCTCGTCTTCATGAGCGCGCTCGGCTCGTTCTCGGCGCCGTACATCTTCGGCGGCGGCGCGCGCGTGCTCGCCACGCAGATCCTCGTCTCGAAGCTGAACGGCGCGCTCGGGCTCGCGTACGTCGAGACGACCGTGCTCGCCGTGACCGCCGTGCTCGCGCTGCTCCTGCTGCGCCGGCTCGAGGGGAAACGGCAGTACAGCGTGGCGGGAAAGGGACGCGCGACCCGAGCGCCGCTGCGCGCCGGATTGGCGCGCACGCTTCTGCCGCCGCTCGCGCTCGCCCTCGTCGTGCTCCTCGTGCTGCCGCACGCGATGGTCGTGCTCGTGAGCTTCGCGCGCGACGGCGCGTGGACGACGCAGATCATGCCTCCCGAGTACACGCTCGACAACTACCGGCGGCTCGCCGCCGAGCGGCAGCTGTGGCGTCCGATCACGAACAGCATCGGCATGTCCGCGGCCGCGACCGCGGCGAACGCGATCGTGTGCTTCGCCATCGCGTACGTCGTCGTGCTGTCGCGCGCGCCGGGCCGGCGCGCCATCGCGCTGCTCGCCGCGCTCCCCTGGGCGATCCCGGCGACGGCGATCGCGCTCGGGCTCGCGGCGACCTTCGACCGCAACGCACCGGCCGAGCTGCGCGTGCTGCTCGTCGGCACGTTCTGGATCCTGCCGCTGGCGTACTTCGTCCGGAACATCCCGCTCGTCACGAGCGCCGTGGAGGGATCGCTGCGGCAGATGGACCCGACGCTCGAGGACGCCGCGCGCGGCCTCGGCGCGTCGCGCTGGCTCGCGCTCCGTCGCGTCGTGATCCCGGCCGCGCGGCCGGGCCTCGTCGCGGGGACGATGCTGGCCGGCGTCGCTGCCGTCGGCGAGTTCGTGGCGAGCGTGGTGCTGTACACGCACGCCAGCCGACCAATCTCGGTCGAGATCCTCTCGCAGGTGCGCAACACCGCGTTCGGGACCGCGGCTGCATACAGCGTGCTGCTGATTCTGCTCGTGCTGGTGATCACCGTCGGCGCGCGGTGGCTCGAGGGGCGCGACACCGACGTCGTACGCGTCGCCGACGCGGGGGCGAACGTGGTGCGAGGCTGACCGTCCCGGGAGACGCGTGTCGCCGTAGCCATGTGCGCGACGCGCCCGTCACCCCAGATTCATCTGCCGCAGCAGCGCGCGAAACCGCGGGTGCGCCCGCAGCGGCGCAAGCAGGAACGAGCCCTTGATCGAATACGCCGGCCCCGCGCGCTCGGCCACCGCACGCTCGAGGTAGTCCATCGCCCGGTCGGCCTCGCTGAGTCCCGTGTGGACGTAGGCGAAGTAGTACGGGGGGACGTACAGCTCGCGGGAGCACTCGTCTAGCGAGCGCAGGATCGCGCGCGCCCGCCCGGCGTTGCCCGCCAGCGCGTGGGCCTCGCCGAGCTGGGCGAGCCACATCAACGCTGCGGGCGCCGTCGCCACCGCGCGTTCCAGCTCGGCCAGCCCTTCGGCGTGTCGCCCCTTGAGGAAGTACGCCCACCCGAGCGTGGCTCGCGTGCGCTCGTGCGGCTCGATGTCGAGCGCGGCCTCGGCACGCTCGATCGCCTCGTCGACGCGGCCGGCGCGAAGGAGCGTCGTCGTGATGTCGATGCGGTGCGCGAGCGGATCCAGCTCGGCGGCGCGCTCGAGGAGGCCGATCGCGCGATCGTACTGGGCGATCCCCGCGCAGACGCGGCCATACAGATCGTAGGAGTCGGCCCCGCTCGGGTTGAGCTCCAACGCACGCTCGAACTCCCGCTCTGCACCGAGCCAATCGTACTCGCGCACTGCCTTGAGAAATCCGAGCGCACAGTGCGCCGTGTCGAGCTCAGGATCGAGACGGAGCGCCTGATCCACCGCCTCCGAGGCCCGCGCGTAGGCGCTGGCCGGATCGAACACGCCCATCTCGGCGAGCTGGGCGTGCACCATGGCGAGGATCGCGTGCGCCGCCGCGAACTCGGGATCGCGCGCGATCGCGCGCGAGAAGAACGCGAGCGAGCCCACCATCGAGTCCGTGGTGTAGCGGCCGAGCAACTGCCGGCCCTGCAGGAAAAGGTGATACGCCTGCAGATCGTGCGTCGGCTTCCGGCGCACGCGCGTGTGCTCCGCGGGCGACAGCTCGGCCTCGAGCGCCGAGGCGATCTGCAGCGCGACCTCGGATTGGATGGTGAAGATGTCTTCCATGCGGCGGTCGTACGTCTCCGACCAGAGGTGCCGATTGGTCTCCGCATCCGTGAGCTGCGCCACGATCCGTACCCGATCGCCCGCTCGGCGAACGCTGCCGGCGAGCACGACACCGGCGCCGAGCGTGGTGCCGATCTCCCTCATCGTGGGCCGCTCCTCCTTGAAGTGCATCATCGACGTGCGCGAGATGACCTTGAGCGCGCGGATCTTGGACAGGTTCGCGATCACGTCCTCGGTGATGCCGTCGGCGAAGTACGCGTTCTCGGGGTCGGTGCTCAGGTTGCGGAACGGCAGCACGGCGATCGACACCGTGGACTCGCGCGGCCCGCCGTTCGTCGCGGGCGGGCGCTTCGGCGGCGCCGTGCGGAGACGCTCGGCGAGCGCCTCGACCTCGGGGTCGGGCTCGAGCTCGAGGTCCGCGCGTCGACGCTGAGCGTGCTCCGCGGCGTGCTGGATCGCGCCGATCCAATCGCCTGCCGCGTCGAGCGCGTGCATCAGTGCGAGCGCATGGACGCTCGAATGCGGGTCGGCGACGACGAGCCGCCGACAGGAGTCCACCCGCCCGTAGACGTCCCCTGTACGCTCCTGGCGTTCGGCCAGCGCGCGGAGGGCGCCGATGTACGCGTGATCGAGCTCGCGCCGCCGCTCTTCCAGCCAGTACTCGAAATCGATCGAGTCGTCGAGGTGGAAGCCGTCCAGCAAGGGCCCCGTGTACGCGCGCACGACCGTCTCCAGGTCGTTCGAGGACATCGCCATGCGGAGCTCGTGGAGGTCGCAGCGCAGACGCGACGGATTGAACAGCAGGGCGTCGCCCGACGAAACGATGGCCCCCTCCCCGAGTGCCGCGCGGAGGACGTGCACGGCCAGGTTCAGCAGCCGCCGGGCGTTGGTCGTGTCCCGCTCCGGCCAGAGCAGCGCCATGGCGCGATCCCGGGCCAGCGGCTGCGGCCAGGCGGCGACGACCAGGGTGAGGAGGGCGATCCGATGGCGCTGCGCCGGTGGCCCGCTGATCGGGGTGTCTCCGGAGCGCAGGGTGGCGCCCCCGAGCAGTTGGACCGTGATCATCGGCTCCCGTAAGTCGCTAATTCCTGGCTAATTCCCGGCGCAAGAGAGAGCTAATCGCCTCGCCTCATGTTGCGTGACGGATCAAGATCACCTTCACCACACGAGGCCACAATGCGACGGAGCTCCCTGCTGCTGCTCGGTTTCGCCCTGCTGGGCGGATGCACCGAGCCAGCCAACACCACCGGCACGATGTACCCCCAGGACGCGGCAGCGGCCATCAAGGGCGCGGCGTCGGTGTCCGAGAACACCGATCTGGCCACCCTGCACGCGGCCACGGCGCGGTTCCATCGGTACGAGGCGGTGGCCAAGGACGCCGGCTACACCTTCCTGTTCATGAACATGTGCATGGTCGATCAGAGCCCGGACAAGGCGGGCGGGATGGGCTACCACTACGTGAACACCGACCTGCTGGACGGCAAGGTCGAGGTGGACAAGCCGGAAGCCCTGCTGTACGAGCCGGAAGCGAACGGCCAGCTCCGCCTCGTCGCCGTCGAGTACGTGATCCCCAAGGACGCGTGGACCGCCGATACCCTGCCGCGGCTGTTCGGCCAGCAGCTCAAGCTGAACGCCTTCAACCTGTACGCGCTGCACGTCTGGGCCTGGGAGAACAACCCGAGTGGCATCTACGCCAACTGGAATCCGCGCGTGAACTGCGACAACGCGATCTGATGCTCCGTGGACCCAGCAACCTTCAATGCCGATCGGAGACTCCGATGCCCAGATTCATCATCGAACGTGAGATCCCGAACGCCGCGGCGCTCTCGCCCGCGGACCTGAAGGCGATCTCGCAGCGCTCCTGCGCCGCGCTCCAGCAGCTCGGACCCAGCATCCAGTGGGTCCAGAGCTTCGTCACAGAAGACAAGATCACCTGCGTCTACATCGCTTCCGATGCGGAGTTGATCCGGGAGCACGCGCGCTTGGGCGGCTTCCCGGCCGACCGCGTGCTCGAGGTTGGGGTGGTGATCGATCCGACGACGGCCGAGTCGAGCGAGCTCGCGGCTATAGCCGCGCGCTAGCGGTTCCGGTTGGTGCCGCCTCGACGCCCGGCTCGGCGAATGTTCGCCGAGCCGGGCGTCGGCCGTCCTGCTCGGTCGGTAGCACGCCTCAACGGCAGAGTCCGGCAGGCGAAGAGCGCATGCGCATCTCGAATCGCGCATAGCGCACCGTGCATAACGCACATCGCACCGCGCACGGTCCTGCTTACCTTCCGGGCTCGACACGGATATGCTCGTGTCTCCGGCGCTGCCGCGATGCGCGCGCGCTATATGCACGATCGGATTTCTGGCTGACGATGAGGTCGCCGCCGCGGGAGATCAATCTCGCCACCGTCGTATGAACGAGCACCTCGAGTCCGAGCCCGACGCACGAGCGGCAGTCGACCGCTTCGCGCGCGACGCGCGTGAGCGCCGAGGCTGGCTGAGACGCACCGTCGCGTTCAAGGACGAGAGCGACGCGCGCATGCGGCGTCAGATCGTGCGCTGGCTCGGGCGGGAGTATCACGAGCCGACTCCCGGCATCGTCGAGACGCTGCGGTCCGCGCTGGCGGATCCGGACTGGGAGGTGCGGGTCAGCGCGATCATCGTCAGCGCGCGGATTCGCGCCCAGATGCTGCACGGCGCCGTTCGCGCGACGATCCTGCCGTCGCACAATGAACACGGCCTCTCCGAGCGCGACATCCGGGTGCTCGTCGCGTCCCGCATCATCGCTGCCGAGTCACTCGCGTCGGCCAATCCCGACGACATGGACCGCGCGCAGGTGATCCTGCGCCAACTCTCCGATGCACCGCGCCATCTCGTGCGCAGCGTGCTCGGGCTCGCGGTCGACCAGCGCGACAACGCGTGGCTGCTCCTTCACGCACTGGCCACGCCCAACGAGCTCGCCGACCCAATCCCCGCTCGGCTCCCACCGGGGCTGACGCTGAACGACGGCCATGCGTGGCTCTCGGGAATCGTCGAGCTGTGCTGGGTGTCGCCGCAGACCCACCTTGTGGGCGGCGATCATCTGCAGTGGGAGCATCCGCCCAAGCCGCTCGACGTGCGCGAGTACACGCCGGAATGCGGATTCTTCATTGCGCGTCGCCCCCTCACCGCGGCTGCGGCGCTGCAGCTCGGGCTCGGCCCGTTTCCATCGCGGCCACCCTCCGACGCCGACGTCGAGGCGCGCCGCGTCGTTGCACCCGATGCGCCGCTCGCCCTCACGCACGACGAGGCAGTGGCGCTGTGCGAGAGCATCTCGGCACGCATCGGCGCCGTTGTGACGCTGCCGACGGCGGACGAGCTGGAGTGCGCCGCGCGCGGCACGGACGGTCGCCGCTTCCCGTGGGGTAACGGTCTCGAGAAGTTGGATGGACAGGTGCGGTCGCCGCACGGCATCGAGCGCTTCTCCGCACCGATCGGACAGTGGACGGACACGCGCGATCATACCGGCACTGCGCTCGTGCTCGGCGGTCCGCTCTCGCCGCACTGCGCGGGGCGGGCGCCGTCGGTGACGGTGAACGCAGTGCGACCGGTGGTGCGGGTCCGATGAATCGGTGAGTTGGGTAGTGAGGTGGGCGGCCGACTTCAGATCCCTCGACTCGGCACCTGGCGCGGCAGGACAGCGGTCCACGCTGATCCATCGTCCCGAGAGCGGGACCTCGACAACGTGAACAGCCTTGCACCTGGCCTGTGATACCGAGCGGCTCCGCATTGATGACAACTCGGTGGCTTGTGCAGCTCATCCCACCATCTCACCATCCAATCGACCAGCTGACCGATCCACCAAGTCCCAAATAGCTTTCCCCCATGTCCAGCCGCTCCCTCCTCGCGGGGCTTCTCCTCGCCACGATTGCCCCCGGCGCCCAGCCGATCACCGTCTGGCTCGCCGGCGATTCGACGATGGCGCAGAAGCAGCCCGACAAGCGCCCGGAGACAGGATGGGGTGAAGCGCTCCAGCCGTGCTTCGACTCCACGGTGGTGCACATCGCCAATCGCGCGATGAACGGGCGCAGCACGCGATCGTTCGTCGCCGAGGGACGGTGGAAGGCGATCGTCGACAGTCTGAAGGCCGGCGACTACGTGTTCATCCAGTTCGGGCACAACGACGAAAAGGTCGGCACCGCGAACTACTCGTCCCCCGACGACTATCGCCGCAACCTCCTGCGTTTCGTCGACGACGTGCGCTCGCGCGGTGGACATCCCGTGTTGTTCACTCCCGTCGTGCGCCGGCGATTCGACGGAGTGCATCTGGTCGACACGCACGGCGCATATCCGGACGCCGCGCGCGCGGCGGCCACGGAGGCCCACGTCCCGCTCGTCGAGATGACGCGCGCGAGTGCCGCGCTCGTCGAGCCGCTTGGCCCGGACTCCTCGCGCACCTTGTGGCTGCATCTCGAGCCGGGCGCGAACCCGAACTATCCCGCCGGCGTGCACGACGACACGCATTTCAACCCGATCGGCGCGCAGCGCATGGCCGGTCTCGCCATCGACGTGCTTCGCGCACTGCACCTGGACCTCGCGACGCAGTTGCGCAGCTGTCCGGCGAAGCCATGACGGCGGAGCCGTCGCCCTGGGCGCGTGAGCGCCGCCGCCCACGCGTCGTCATCGTGGGCGGCGGCTTCGGAGGGCTGTACGCGGCGCGCGCGCTCGAGCGCGACGACGTCGACGTCCTCCTCCTCGACCGCACGAACCATCATCTCTTCCAGCCGCTGCTCTACCAGGTGGCGACGGCGACGCTCGCGCCTACGGACATCACCGCGCCGATCCGCTGGCTGCTGCGCAAGCAGCGCAACACGACCGTGCTGATGGAGGAGGTCACGCACATCGACACGGCGCGCCGCGTCGTCATGACCAGCGACGCACACGAATACCCGTACGATTATCTCATCGTCGCCGCGGGCGCTCGGCACGCCTACTTCAATCACCCGGAGTGGGAGTCGCTCGCGCCCGGGCTCAAGAGTGTCGACGACGCGATCGAGCTGCGCCGGCGCATCCTCACGGCGTTCGAGTGCGCCGAGTTGATCGAGGAGCCCGAGGAGCGCGCGGCGTGGCTGACCTTCGTCGTCGTCGGTGGTGGTCCAACGGGGACAGAGCTCGCCGGCATGCTGCCGACGATCGCGCGTCACGCGCTCGGCCGGGACTTCCGGCGCATCGATCCGACGAGCGCCCGGGTGATCCTCGTCGAAGGCGGGCCGAAGATCCTGCCCTCATATCCCGACGAGCTGAGTGAGCACGCGCGGCGCGATCTCACCAACCTCGGCGTGGACGTGCGAACCGGGACGCTCGTCTCGGAGATCGGCTCGCATCACGTGGTAGCCGGCGGCGAGCGTATCCACGCACACACGATTCTCTGGGCGGCGGGAAACGCGGCCTCTCCGCTGGGTCGCGACCTGCACGACAGACTGGATCGTGCTGGTCGCGTCGAGGTCGAGTCCGACCTCAGCGTGCCCGGTCGACGGGAGGTGTTCGTCGTCGGCGATCTCGCCGCGACGACGACGAACGGCAAGCCGGTGCCTGGCGTCGCCCCCGCCGCGATGCAGATGGGCGCGCTCGCGGCGAAGAACATCCGCCGCGACCTCGAGCAGCGCGAGCGCGTCCCGTTCCGGTATCGGAACAAGGGTGACCTCGCGACGATCGGCCGCTACCGCGCGATCGCGGACTTCGGCCGCCTGCGCGTCACCGGCAGTCTCGCGTGGTGGTTCTGGCTGTTCCTCCACATCATGTATCTCGCCGGCTTCCGCAACCGCATCAGCGTGCTCGTCGAGTGGGCGTACAGCTATTTCACGTACGAGCGTGGGGCACGGTTGATCACGGGGACTGCCTCGATGGAGCCGAGCCCTCGTCCGCCGATTCCGGGGAAGTGGTGAACGCAGTGCGCCGGTTGACGGTGAACGGTTCACGGTTGACGTTAGCCAGCAGGAACAGCGACGTCGTAGCCTGAGGCGTGTGCCGGCTGATCACTGATCACTGATCACTGATCACTGATCACCGATAACCGTTCACCGATAACCGTTCACCGCGCCTCCGGCGCGCCCCGATGTCCACTTTCTCCCCCGCCGAGCAGGAATACGCTCGCCTCGACGCGCTGCTCGAGGCGGTGCCGCTGGCGGTGGCGGTGTTCGATGGGGCGCTGCTGCTCGCGGCGACGAACGCGCGGTATCGGGATCTCACCGGCGTCGACGTCACCCAGGCGGTCGGTCGGTCGGTGTACGACGCATTCCCCAACGCGCTCGCCGATCTGACGGAACAGGTCGACATCGCCGCCGGCGGCGTGCCGGTGGTGTCGGTACGCGTGCCGTTCCAGTACCGCGGCGGACGCCGGCTCGTGGAAGCGACCTTCTCGCCGCTCCTCGACGCGCGCGGCGGGCGCGGGCTGCTCTTCGCCGGCAGCGACATCACCGAGCGCGAAGGGTTGCGTGAGGATCTCGCGCGCAGCGTGGCGCAGCTCGAGTCGATCTTCGACGTCCTTCCCGATTCCGTGCGCGTGATGGACGCCGAGGGCGGCACGGTGCGCACGAACGCGCAGGCCCAGCAGGAGCACGCGCCCGGCAACCCGCAGACGCTGCGCGAGCTCTGGCAGCTCGACCGCCCGCGTACGCTCACTGGCACGACGCTGTTCGTGCACGAGCACCCCACGGCACGCGCGCTGCGCGGCGAACGGGTGCGCGGCGAGACCCTCGAGGTACGGCGCGGTGGCGAGCCGGCGGTGATCGAAGTGAACTCCAATCCGCTCTACGATCCGCACAAGCGCGTGCGTGGCGCCGTGACTGTCGAGCGCGACGTCACGGAACGCACGCGGCTCCAGCAGCGCGTGCAGACGGAAGCGGAACGGCTCGAGCGCATGGTGCAGGAGCGCACGCGCGAGCTGCTCGCGCTGCAGGAAGCCGCCGCGCGCGACCGCCGGCTCGCCGCCGTCGGGCAGCTCGCCGCCGGCGTGATGCACGACGTGAACAACGCGCTCAACCCGATCATGGCGGCGGCGTACCTGCTCGAGATGAACGCGGAGAACCCGGCCGCCGTGCGCGACTACGCGGCACGGATCGCGCGCGCGGCGGAGACCGGTGCCGCCACCGCGGCGCGCGTCGGCCGGTTCATCCGCCAGGAGCCGCTGCTCGGCGCCCGGGAAGACGTCGTCGATCTCTCGGTGATGGTCGAGGAGGTCGTCGCCATGACGCGCCCGCTCTGGCAGGAGCGCGCGAAGGGTGGCGTCGTGAAGCTCGAGCAGCGCCTCGCTGCCGACGTCATGGTGCGCGGCATCGCCGGCGAGCTGCGTGAGGCGCTGCTCAACCTCGTGCAGAATGCGCTCGACGCGATGGCCGGCGGCGGAACGCTTCGTATTGTGACGCAACTCACATCGATGGAGGCGAGTGTCGCCGTCAGCGACACCGGCACGGGCATGTCGGCCGAAGTCCGCGAGCGCGCATTCGAGCCGTTCTTCACGACCAAGGGGGTGAACGGCACGGGGCTCGGCCTCGCCGAGGTGTATGGCATCGCGCGCCGGCATCGCGGTCGCGCCGAGATCGAGTCCGTCGTCGGCGAGGGCACGACGGTGCGCCTGATGTTTCCACCCGCGGCGCCTGGCGCGACGACGCCCACCACCGCGCGCAACGCGCGGCCCCCGCGGCGCGTTCTTCTGGTGGAGGATCACGTCGACAGCCGGGAGTTCATGCAGTCTCTGCTCGAGAGCGACGGACACTCCGTGGAGGCGGTCCGAACCGTCGAGGAAGGGCGGAATCGGCTCGCCGACGTCGGGCGTCCGATCGACGTGCTCGTCACCGACATCGGGCTGCCCGACGGCAGCGGCTGGGATCTCGTCGCGTTCGCTCGCGAGCTCCGGCCGTCGCTCCGCATCGGCGTCGTCACCGGCTGGGAGCCGCGCAACGAGCAGGACCCCGCGTGCGACTTCACCCTCCGCAAGCCGGTCGGTGCGACGGAATTACTGGCGCAGATTGCGGGAGAGGGGTGACGGGTCCCAGATTGCGCCACTCCGCATCTCTCTCATCTCGAACGTGCAATGCCTGACACGGGCTCGATCCGCATCCTCATCGCCGAAGACGACGACAACGCGCGCGCGCTCCTCGTGGACCTGCTCAACTCCATGGGGCATGTGGTCGTTGCCGAGGTGACTGGCGGACGCGAGGCGATCGAGCGCGCGAAGGACGTCGTGCCCGACGTCGTGCTGCTGGACGTGCACATGCCCGATGGTTCGGGGATCGAGGCGGCCGAGGAGATCGCCAAGGAAGTGCCCGGCATCGCCGTCGTACTGTTCAGCGGCGACGAGACCATCACGCTGAGCGAGCGGGAGGTCGCCGCCACGGCGGCGATCGCGTTCCTGCCGAAGCCGACGCCGCCGCGCGTGCTCGACTCCACGCTCCGCCTCGCCGTGAGCCGCGCGCGCGAGTTCAACTCGGCGAAGAAGGACGCCGCCGCGGCGCGTGGCGCGCTCGAGAACCGCAAGACGATCGAGCGCGCGAAGGGGATCCTCATGCGCCGCACCGGATCGTCAGAGCAGGAGGCGTATCGCATCCTGCAGCGCACGAGCCAGGATCGCTCGGTGCCGATGGTCGAGATCGCGCGGGCCGTGCTGGCCAGCGAGCCCGGACTCCAGGAGAACGCAAAGGACAAGTGAGCGCCGCGCGGCCGCTCGTCGTCGCGCTGATTGCCGCGCTCGCCGGCGCGCCCGGCTGCGCGCGGTCGTCCGCACCGGTCGCCGTCGCCGCGACCTCGGCCGCGGCACCAGCGCGGGTCGCGACGAGGCCGGCGATCTTCGTCGCCGGCAACTCGACGGCCGCACGCGGGGCGGGCGAGCGCCAGCAGGGGTGGGCCGTCCCGTTCGCCGAGTACTTCGACACGACGAAGGTGAGCGTCGTGAACCGCGCGCGCGGCGGGCGCAGCAGTCGCACCTTCGTGTCGGAAGGATTGTGGGAGCGCCTGATCGCCGACGTGAGGCCGGGCGACGTCGTGCTGATCGAGTTCGGTCACAACGATGGCGGCGCGATCAACGACACGCTGCGCGCGCGCGGCTCGCTCCCGGGCCTCGGCGACGACTCCGTCGCGATCGACAACCTCATCACCAAGCGGCACGAGGTCGTCCACAGCTTCGGCTGGTACATGCGGAAGATGATCGCCGAGACGAAGGCGAAGGGCGCGACGCCGATCGTGCTCTCGCTCTCGGTGCGTAACCTGTGGAAGGACGGACAGATCGAGCGCGGGTCGGGGCGCTACGGCATGTGGTCCGCGCAGCTCGCGCGCGAGGCCGCGGTGCGGTTCATCGACCTCACGAACCTCGTCGCCGATTCGCTGCAGCGCCTCGGACCCGAGCGCACGAACGCGATGTACGTGCAGGACTACGTGCACTTCAACGCGCAGGGTGCCGACCTGCACGCGCGGATGGTGGTGTCGGCGCTGAAGGCACTGCGCCCCAGCCCGGTGCGCGGGTGGCTGTCGGCGAAGGGCGACACGGTGCGGCCCGAGCCGCTCGTCGGACTGGGGCTGTCGTGGCCCGCCGACCGCTCGCGCCCGACGCTGTTCCTCGTCGGCAACTCGACCGTGCGCAATGGGCGGGGCGACGGCGCGGGCGGACAGTGGGGCTGGGGTGATTTCATCGCGCCGCTGTTCGACACGACGAGGATCAACGTGCTGAACCGCGCCGTCGGTGGACTGAGTGCGCGAACGTTCATCTCGCAGGGCTACTGGGATCGCGTGCTCACGCTCGTGAAGCCGGGCGACTTCGTGATGGTGGAGTTCGGCCACAACGATGCGAGTCCGGTGAACGACACTTTGCGCGCGCGTGGCGTGCTGCGCGGCATCGGTCGCGACTCGGTGGTGATCGACAACCTGATCACGAAGCAGAAGGGCGAGGTGGTGTACAGCTTCGGCGAGTACCTGCGGAAGTTCGTGCGCGAGACGCGTGCGCGCGGCGCGACACCGATCATCAACTCGCTCACGCCGCGCAAGTTCTGGAAGGACGGCCGCATCGTGCGCGCGCGTGACAGCTTCGCGGACTGGGCGGAGCAGACGGCACGCGAGGAGCACGTGTCGTTCGTGAACCTCTCGGAGCTCGCGTCGGCGAAGATGGACACGATGCCGCCGGCGCGCGTCGACTCGCTGTTCGGGGACGCGAACCTGCATTCTTCGGCGCGGGGCGCTGATCTGAACGCGCGCGCGGTCGTCGAAGGACTGCGATTGCTCGGCGTGTCGAACCCGTTGCGGGAGTATCTGCGGCCGTAGTTTCTCCGCCGCGCGCATCCCGCGCGCATCCCGCACCCCCATTGACATTCTCACCGCCATGCGCAATAGTTAAGTAGATGCTTAACCATCCCGCGCTTGATCTGGTCTTCCAGGCACTCTCCGATCCGTCGCGCCGCGCGATGGTCGAGCGGCTGAGCCGCGGGCCGGCGTCGGTGAGCGATCTCGCCGAGCCGCTCGACATGTCGCTGCCCGGAGTGATGCAACACCTGCAGGTGCTCGAGGCGAGTGGTCTGGTACGCTCGGAAAAGACCGGACGCGTGCGCATGTGTCGCATCGATCCGAAGGCGATGGAGACCGCCGAAGGCTGGTTCGCCAAACGCCGCGCAAGCTGGGAGCGTCGATTCGACCGGCTCGGCGAGCTCCTCGTCGAGGAGGAGAAGGAACTGCAAGCAAAATCCATCAAGCAACGGAGACGGACATGAGGACGCGATCCGCCACGCACGACACCTTCACGATCGAGCGACGCTATCCGGTGTCGCCGGCGCGCGTCTTCGCCGCGTTCGCCGATCCGGCGAAGAAGGCGCGCTGGTTCGGGTGCGCGCCCGAGTGGGTGGTGACGGAGCAGACGATGGACTTCCGCGTCGGCGGTCGAGAGGTGTGGCGCGTCGGTCCGCCCGGCGGGACGGAGCACCGGAACGACACGGTGTATCACGACATCGTCCCGAACGAGCGGATCGTCTGGAGCTATGCCATGCAACTCGACGAGCGGCGCATCTCCGTCTCCCTCTCGACGGTCGAGCTGCAAGCCGACGGCAACGGCACCCGGCTCGTCTTCACCGAGCAGGGCGTGTTCCTCGACGGCTACGACGGCGCAGAGGACCGTGTGCACGGCACGGGCGAAGGGCTGGACAGCCTGGGACGATGGCTCGCCGAGGAGGGCTGAGATGCGAAACACGATCTCCATCCTGAGCACCGCGCTCGCGACCATCGGTGCGATGCCAGTGTTTGTCGCGAGCCAGGCGCAGTCACCCACCTCTGCACCCGCGCACCCGCACTCAGGCTACGCCACCGTCAACGGCCTCCGCATGTACTACGAGCTCCACGGCGCCGGCGGCACACCGCTCGTGCTCATCCACGGCGGCGGCTCGACGATCGGCACGAACTTCGGCCGCGTCCTGCCGAACTTCGCGCGTAGCCGTCGCGTGATCGCGGTCGAGGTGCAGGCCCACGGCCACACGCGCGACATCGACCGGCCGTTCACCTTCGAGCAGGACGCCGACGATGTCGCCGCGCTGCTGGACTCGCTCCACGTACCCAAGGCCGACATCCTCGGCTTCAGCAATGGCGGAACGACCGCTCTCGAGATCGGCATCCGTCACCCGGCGAAGGTGAACCGCCTCGTGATCGCCTCGTCGAACTACCGACGCGACGGGATGCAGGAGGGCTTCTGGGACTTCATGGAGAAGGGTACCTACGCCGACATGCCCAAGCCGTACGAGACCGCCTACCTGAAGATCAACCCGAGTCAGCAAGGCGTGCACGCGATGCAGGCCCGCGACGCGAAACGAATGCTCGCGTTCAAGGACATCCCCGACGAGGCGATCAAAGGCATCCAGGCACCGACGCTGGTCGTCGTCGGCGACCGGGACGTCATCCGCCCCGAGCACGCCCTCGCACTCTCGCGCACTCTACCGCACGGCCGTCTTTGCGTCCTTCCTGGCACGCACGGGAGCTATCTCGGAGAGATCATGACGCCGAACGTGAGCGATCGAACGGTGGCGATCTTCGCAGATCTGGTTGCCGAGTTTCTCGACGGGCGAGAGTAGTCGGGAGGATTACGATCGGCGTATTGAAAGCGACGGAAATCGGATCTGGAACGGCGATCTGACGGAAGGGGCCGGATGAACCGCTCTCCCGGTCGAGCTACTCGGACCGGCGCACCGCTCCTCTCCACCCACAATCACAAGTCTTTGACGGCCCGGGGCCGAGATCTCTCCGCCCCGGGCCGTTCTCTGCGCCTCTGCGGGCCGCGGCGGGCGTGGCCGCTCAAGGCGCACGGCTCTGCGCCCTCGGCGTGAAACTCTGGCGGGACGGACCGTCGCGCCATGGGTTTTCACGCGGAGGGCGCGGAGGAACGCAGAGGCGCGGAGGACTGCGCTCGGCATCGAGACTCGTGCACCCGACGCGGAGATCCTCTCCAGCCACGACTTCAAAATCTTTGAGGGTCCGACAGAGAGATCTCTGCGCCGAGGATCCGGCCGTTTTTCCGTGCCGATCCGTGCCGATCCGTGGCATCCGTGGCCGTTCCCGGTTCGATCGCCACGGGTGGTCTGCACGGCGGCTCGAAGCGATCCGGCAGCTTCCGTCAGATCGCCGTCGAAGATCCACGGTCCGTCGTCGATCAACGCCAGGGACACTCGGACCGGCTTCCTATGCGCATGGGAGTTCCTCTTGCTGCGCTGGCTCACCAGATGGCGCGGGACGCGCGCAACAGGGGCCCGGGCCCGCCGGCGCCCTGACTCTCGGCGTCGGCAGTATGGCGCTCGGCCCTGGCGATGGGTCGGCCCGAGCCGGAGTTTGGGCAGATGAGCGTGACGCGGATCACGGTTTGGATTTTGCCCGGCATGGCGCAGCACCGCCATCGGGACGCGCCGCTTCGAAGCTCGGAATCACCGGCCGCGTTCTCACGTCAATGGGTCCTCGACATGCGCCTAGCTCGTTCATCCTTTCGCGTGCGGTCCGCTCGCCACGCGCCCCTGCTCCTGCTCGCCCTCCTCGCCGCGTGCGGGGTCGAGTCCCCAACGGATCCGACGGGGCGTTCGCTGACCCCGACGGGTGCGCGTCGGACACTGACCGGCGCCACCAGCACCGAGATCCTGCCGGAGCTGGTGCCGGGGTTCAAGCCGCGTGGCGACGCTCGCGGACTGAACGCGTCGGGCCAGGTCACGGGCACGGAGTTCGGCCTCGCCCCGCTCAGTGACGACTTCAAGCCGTATCGCTGGACGCCGGGATCCGAAGCAGTTCGGCTGATCGGCTGCTGCGACACGGAGTGGGGGGAGGACATCAACGACGCTGGCGTCGTCGTCGGGACGGCGCAGACCAGTCTCCTCATCGGCAATCGCGGATTCGTCGCCGTCGGCGAGTCCATGGTCGCGTTGCCGGTCCTGGCGGGCGCGGATCCGGACGCCAATGCCGGCGCCGTGGCGATCAACAACGTGGGCCAGATCGTCGGGTTCAGTCCGAGTCCCACGGGACGGCACGCCGTGCTCTGGAGTGCGGCGGGCGTCATCCAGGATCTCGGCACGCTCGGCGGATCCACCAGCCAGGCGATCGACATCAATGCATCCGCTCGGGTGATCGGGAAGAGCCTGATCGCCGGCGACGCCGCGACGCACTTCTTCCTCTGGTCGACGGAGGCGGGGATGCAGGATCTGAACACGCTGCTCGGCGCCATCACGAGCGTCGTCGAGATCAATGATGCCGGCCAGATCAGTGGCACGTATACCGCGACCGGCGGCGCGAGCCACGCCTTCCTCTACACACCGGGCTCCGGGCTGCTCGACCTCGGCACGCTGGGCGGGACGACGAGTGCGCCGAGGGGGCTAAACAACGTGGGTCAGGTGGTAGGGAGCAGTACGCTCGCCGACGCATCGACGCACGCGTTCCTCTGGACACCGACGGACGGCATGGAGGACATCACGGCGATCACGGGGATCACCGCGGTGCGACGTCTCAACGACAACCTGCAGACGCTCGCCGGCCCGTCCGGCGCGCCCACCACGCCCTCGGACTTTTCGACGACGGGAAATCCGCTGCTCGTGCAGCTGAACTTCACCCCGACGGCTGCCGACGCCGCGCCCGTCGCCGCATTCACCTGGAGCTGCAACCGCAAGCAGTGCGCATTCGACGCGCGCGGCTCGACCGACGACAACGGTATCGTCTCGTACGCGTGGGACTTCGACCGTGATCACGGCGGCGGAAAGTCGCGTGGCGTCACGACCAGGACGACCTATGCCAAGGGCGGCACGCACGACGTGACGCTCACGGTAACCGACACGAAGGGTCAGACGAGCAGCGTGACGCATGCGGTGACGGTACCGTGACGGGGTGAGTGGGTTGGTTGGATCTTGGAATTGGTGAGTTGGCTGGATAGTGCGTGAGCTCATGTGGAACGGCCTCGGGAAGCAGAAGCTTCCCGAGGCCGCTTTGCGTCGTCGATGCCGCCGGCACGGAGGTGATCCAGATCACGACCCGGTTCGAGTTTTGCTATCCACGCGCGGAACCGAATGCGTTAGCGCGTCGAAGTCGGCGCTCCGGAGCGGGGGCGCGTCGTGTCACGCGCGCCCTTCTCTCACGTCCGCCGATGCGTCTCCTTGGTTCACGCCGCGGGGCGTCCGCCGTCGCTCACACGAGCACGTCGGTCGCGTCGATCATGCGCGCCACGACCGCGCTCACGTTCGTCCTCTTCGCCGCGTGTCGCGGCGACACCCTCACGGACCCTGGCGCCGCGCGCATCGCGCCCACGCAGCCTGACCTCGCGCTCACCGGAGGTGTCGGGACGCCGATCTTCCCGACAGCGCCCCTCGGGGAGCCACAAGCCAAGGGTGTCGCGATCGGTCTCAACGCCTCTGGCCAGGTAACGGGCGGGGCCATCGGGATCGGAGGCGTCGATGGGAACAAGCCGTACCGCTGGACGCCGGGGGTCGGCTACGTCACGCTCTCCACCTGCTGCGAGAACGGAGCTGGCTCCGACATCAATGCCGCGGGCGCGGTCGTGGGAAGCAACGCAGGTGGGCCGAACGCCGCCTATCGAGGATTTCTCGCGACGGGCAATACGTTCCTGAGATTGCCGATCCTGCCCAACGTCCCGTTCGACAACCAGGAGGAGAACTCCGAGGCGACCGCCCTCAACGATGCCGTAGAGATCGTCGGGTTCAGCCCCTCCACGACGGCGTTCTCGAGACACGCCGTACGCTGGACCTCGAGTGGGGAGATAACGGATCTGGGCACGCTCGGTGGCACGAGCAGTCGGGCGGTCGACATCAACAACGCCGGCCAGATCATCGGCATGAGCCAGATCGCGGGGAACGCGGACACCCACGCCTTCATCTGGACCTCGGGCACGGGGATGCAGGACCTCAGCACCCTCATCGGCGCGACGATCACCGACGTCGTCGAGATCAACGACGCGGGGCAGATCATCGGCACCTATACGGCGCCGAGCGGTCAGACTCACGCCTTCCGATATACGCCGGGCGCCGGACTGCTCGACCTGGGTACGCTGGGCGGGACGTCGAGCGCACCGACGGGGCTGAATGGCCGGGGAGAGGTCGTCGGAAGCAGCACGCTTGCCGACGGCTCCACGCACGCCTTCCTCTGGACGCCGGCCGACGGGATGGAAGACATCACCGCCCGCAGCGGCGTGCCCGAGGTCCGGCGGCTGAACGATAATCTCCAGACGTTGACGGTCACCGCGCCGCCGGGCGCAGTGCCCGGTGTCAGCGCATCCACGTCGATCCCACGTCTCGTGCAGCTCCAGGTCACGCAGTCGAACGCACCGCCAACGGCGATCTTCACCTGGACGTGCAACAGTCTCACCTGCACGCTGGACGCGAGTGGGTCGCTCGACGACAAGCCCGGCCTCACGTACGCGTGGGACTTGAACAAGTATCCGGACGGCTCGGCCACCGGTGCGGTGGTGACGGTGACGTATCCACACGAGAGTCAGCGCACAGTGACGCTCACCGTGACGGATGCACAGGGGCTCACGAGCTCGAGCTCGCAGACCATCCCGGTGCGCGAATACCCGGTCGCGGCATTCACGGCTACCTGCACGGAGCTCACGTGCTCATTCGATTCCAGCGGCTCGACCAACAACGGCAACCCGATCGGTACGCGCAACTGGTACTTCGGCGACGGCAAGACCGCATACAACGTCGCGGCGCCGAGTCACACCTACGCCCAGGCGGGAACGTACGCGGTCAGAATGGAGATTCTGTACAACAGCCCCGCCCCGGCCACCGTCATCCAGCAGGTCACTGTCACGGCGCCGGCGCAGAACCAGCCTCCGGTCGCGAGCTTCAATCACTCGTGCACCGGCACGGTCTGCACGCTCGACGCGACCGGGTCGACTGACGACAAGGGAATCGTCTCGTACGCCTGGAATCTCGGCAAGGCACCTGACGGCACGGCGAGCGGCCCGACGGTCACGACGGACTACTGGCACACCTCGACACGGACCGTGACGCTCACCGTGATGGACGCCGAAGGCCTGTCGAACAGCATCACCCAGACGTTCGACGTGGGAACTTCGGAGGAGACGACCGACGCGCCGCCGGCGGCTCGCTTCACGTACTCGTGCAGCGGTACGGTCTGCACCCTCGACGCGTCGACGTCGACCGACGACGTCGGGATCACTTCATACGCCTGGAGTCTCGGCAAGGCGCCCGACAGCACCGCGACCGGGGTCACGGTCACCACCGACTACTGGCACACCTCGACACGGCCCGTGACGCTCACGGTAACCGACACGAAGGGTCAGACGAACAGTGTGACGCAGACGGTGATGGTACCGTGACACCCTCCAACTCACACTCTCCCCCGCCCCTCCAGCGTCTCGCTCATGATATCCACGTCCTTCGTCTCGTGGACGAACAGCACGCCGATCACCAGCGTGATCACGGCGACGACGATCGGGTACCAGAGCCCCGAGTAGATGCTCCCCGTCGCGGCGACGATGGCGAAGGCGATCGGCGGGAGGAAGCCGCCGAACCACCCGTTGCCGATGTGATACGGCAGCGACATCGACGTGTAGCGAATCTTCGTCGGGAACAGCTCGACGAGCATCGCCGCGATCGGCCCATAGACCATCGTCACGTAGATGACGAGGATCCAGAGCAGCAGCGTGAGCATCGGCTTGTTGATGCGCTGCGGATCGGCGGCCGCGGGATAGCCGGCCGTCGTGAGCGCCACACCGAGCGCGGCGTCGAACGCAGTGGTCCTCGCTTTCGCGTCTGCCGCCGTGGCGTCGTACGACGGGATCACCGTCGAGCCGACGCTGATCGATGCGTCGCCCGGCGCGGACATTGTCGCACCTGCGGCCGGTGACAGGTTCGAGTACGGCACGCCGCGCTTCACCAGCGCCGCCTTCGCCACGTCGCACGGCGACGTGAACTTCGACGTCCCGACGGGATTGAACTGCACCGAGCAGTAGGCGGGATCCGCCGTCACGGTCACCGGCGCGCGCTCCTGCGCGTCCGCCAGCGCCGGGTTCGCGTAGTGCGTGATCGCGCGGAACAGCGGGAAGTACGTGAGCGCCGCGAGCAGCAGCCCGCCCATGATGATCGGCTTCCGTCCGATCCTATCGCTCAGCGCGCCGAACACGAGGAAGAACGGCGTCGCCAGCAGCAGCGACGTCGCGATGAGGATGTTCGCCGTCTGCGCGTCGACCTTCAGGATCTGCGTGAGGAAGAACAGCGTGTAGAACTGCCCGGTGTACCACACGACGGCCTGCCCCGCCGTGAGCCCGAACAGCGCGAGCAGCACGATCTTCAGGTTGCCCCACTCGGCGAACGATTCGCGCAGCGGCGCCTTCGACGTCTTCCCTTCCGCCTTCATCGCCCGGAACAACGGCGACTCGTTGAGCTTGAGCCGGATCCACACCGAGACGCCGAGCAGCGCGAGCGAGAAGAGGAATGGGATGCGCCATCCCCACGCCTCGAACGTCGGGGTGCCGAGCAGCACGCGGCAGCCGAGGATCACGAGCAGCGAGAGGAACAAACCGAGCGTCGCCGTGGTCTGGATCCACGATGTGTACGAGCCGCGCTTGCCGTGCGGTGCGTGCTCGGCGACGTACGTCGCCGCGCCTCCATACTCCCCGCCGAGCGCGAGCCCCTGCAGCAGGCGCAGGAGGATGAGAACGACGGGCGCCACGATCCCGATCCGCGCGTAGCCCGGCAGGATGCCGACGACGAACGTCGACATGCCCATGATGAGGATCGTGATGAGGAAGGTGTACTTCCGGCCGACGAGGTCGCCGAGTCGGCCGAACACCAGCGCGCCGAACGGCCGCACCGCGAAGCCGGCGGCGAAGGCGAGCAGCGCGAAGATGAACGCCGCCGTCGGATTCACCCCGGAGAAGAACTGCTTGCTGATGATCGCCGCGAGCGAGCCGTAGAGGTAGAAGTCGTACCACTCGAACACGGTCCCGAGCGACGACGCGAAGATCACCCGCCGCACCTCGGCCGGGCTCAGCTCGTAGGCGTGATGCGGTGGCGCGAGGGGGCTCGCGGCGGAAGCGGACATCCATCCTCCAGGGCTGTGGTGGCGACGCGTAGCCTACAGCCGTGCCCACGCGCGTCAATGGCCGTCGTCGCTTGCCTCGCGCACGCCCGCACGGCAGGATTCTGGCTCTCGCCTCATTCACCCGACCAGAGCGCCATGTCGTCCGATCTCGAAGCCCTGCTCCACGAGCACCGCAAGTTCGAGCCCCCCGACGCGTTCCGGGCCGCCGCGCAGCCCTCGAATCCCGATGTGTACAAGCGCGCCGCGGCCGACCCCGAAGCCTACTGGGCCGAGCAGGCCGCCACGCTCGAGTGGATCGCGCCATGGCAACGCGTGCTCGATTGGACTCCTCCGCACGCGCAGTGGTTCGTCGGGGGCAAGATCAACGCGTCGGTCAACTGCCTCGACCGGCACATCCGTACGCCGCGGCGCAACAAGGCGGCGCTGATCTTCGAGGGCGAGCCCGGCGACCGCCGCACGCTCACCTACTGGGACCTCTACGTCGCCGTCAATCAGTTCGGCAACGTCCTGCGCTCGCTCGGCGTGAAGAAGGGAGATCGAGTCGCGATCTATCTGCCGATGATCCCCGAGGCCGTGATCGCGATGCTCGCCTGCGCACGCATCGGCGCGATCCACTCGGTGGTGTTCGGCGGATTCTCTCCGGAGTCGCTGCGCGACCGCATCAACGACTCGCAGTGCAAGGTCCTCGTGACCTCCGACGGCAGCTACCGCCGCGGCGCGGTCGTGCCGCTCAAGCGCAACTCCGACAAGGCGCTCGAGGAGACGCCGTCGATCGAGCACGTCGTCGTCGTGCAGCGCCGCCCCGGTGCCACCAGCGGCGAGGCGTTCGCCGAGATGCACGAGGGACGCGACCACTGGTGGCATCGGCTGATGCGCACCGCCGCGATGTGGTGCGAGCCCGAGCCGATGGACTCGGAGGACGTGCTGTTCGTTCTCTACACCTCCGGCACCACCGGGAAGCCGAAGGGGATCGTCCACACCACCGCGGGCTACCTCGTTGGCGCCGCGACGTCGACGCGCATCGTGTTCGACCTGAAGGAGGACGACGTCTTCTGGTGCACCGCC
>JBJMNN010000164.1:0-27795 GCA_045804245.1 Gemmatimonadaceae bacterium
GCCGCTCGCGTCTTTCGCTCTTTACGAGAACGAAATCCGCGCGAGCGGCACGACTCTAGGTAATACGTTTCACCCTGTCAATGCCGACGATTGTGAGCATTCGAACGAATGCTCACACCGACGCTTATCACCTCAGCGGCCCTTCAGCTCGCGGATCTTCACGCTGCGAATCCACACGTCGTCGCCGTGGTCCTGCAGCACGATGTGCCCCGTTCTCCGCTGCGCGTACCACGGCATCGAGCGAAACTTGCTCGCCGCCAACGCCGAATCGAGCGCGCGGGATCCGAGCTCGTACTCCACGACCTTCACGCCGTTCAACCAGTGCTCGCCGTGCGCGCCGTTGAACACGATGCGCGAATGGTTCCACTCGCCAATCGGCTTGAGCTGCTTGCGCGCGTCCGGCGTGATGAGATCGTAGAGCGCGCCCGACCGGTGCGTCGGCAGCTTTCCGTCCGAGTGCCGGTCGTCGTCGATCATCTGGTACTCGAAGCCGATCGCCGAGTGCGACACCCCCGTCGTTCCCGTCGCGGGGCGCAGCACGTTCGACGGCTGCCCCCCGGACAGCTCCTCGGACACGTTGTACTTCAATCCACTGTTCCCGCCGGACGACATCTTCCAGTCCCACTCGAGCTCGAAGTCCTTGAACGTCGCGACGGTGATGAGATCGCCACCCGGCGGACGACGCCCGTCAGGCCCGGCCGCGACCTTCTCGGTCGCGATCTTCCTGATCGCACCGTCCTCCACCGTCCAGTGCCCCACGGGGACACCGGGATACCCGAGCCCACGCCATCCGGCGAGCGAACGCCCGTCGAACAGTAACCGCCACCCGGCGCGGCGCTCGGCGTGAGTGAGCTGGTTCGGTGCCGCGCTGGCGACGAGCGACTCGGACTGCATCGCGCTCGACGTCGAGTGGCACCCTGCTCCGGTGAATGTGAGCGCGAGCGACGCGATCGCAAATGGGCGCAGGCCCGCCGCGCGGGGAGCGCGCGTGAACATCCTGCTCGTCATACGATCCACCTGTCGTGTACAGATTGTCATGTCGCGCCCCTGGCGTCACTCTGAAGTGGAAGGCACTGAATAGCAGTCAAGGCGGAGACGCGGAGGACCTGGAGACTGCCGTGCGCCTTCTGCCTGTCTGCAACCACAACGACGACAGATTGACGCGGAGGGCGCGGAGGAACTGAGAGAAGCGCGGAGAACGGCGTTGGGAGCAATGATCTCTCCGCCGGACCATCAACGACTTGGTTCATCGGGGAATTCCGGGAATGGACCCGGACGCTGTTCTCCGCGTGCTCCGCGTGCAGTTACCGCGTAAACGCCGTGTAATACTTCGTGATGTCGGCCGGCGTCGCCGTGCCGTCGAGGATCACGACCTCATGACGAAACGTCACCGACGTCTTCGGCGCGAGCTTGTAGTTCGTCGCTTCCGCCTTCCCGTTCGTGAGCGACTTCTGGCCGAGCGGATTGGCCGCGAACAGCCCGTAACCGCGGGCGTGCCAGTACGTCGGGTAGCCCCAGTTCTTCGGGTGGTCGAGGATCGCCAGCGTGACCGGCGTGCCGCCCACGTCGCCGTGCAGCATGGTCCACTTGCCGCGCGTGCCCCACACGTCGTCGCCCTGCTTCCCCTCCGACGACACGTAATGCCCATGCACGCCCGCGGTGTCGAGCTTCGCCACCGGCGTCACGTTGCCCTGCGCATCGGTGAACTTCTCCGGCTGCAGCGACGGATGCTCGAGCGACCGCGCGACGCGGATCCCGAGCACGCCCTCCTTGTTGTCGTTGAACGAGACTTCCTTGTCGAGCGCGGTCAGCGTCGTGATGCGCTTGATCGTGCGCGCCCCCGCCGACGCGCCGAACACATAGCGCGTGTCCTCGCGTAGGATCGGCGTGTTGTCCGGCGTCACCCACTCCTCCGTCGTCTCGAGCACCCCCTCACCGGACCCGCTCTTCACCGAGCGCACGGAGCGATGTGCGATCGTGCCGTACTTCGACCGCTGCGCGACGGGGATCGCGTCGGAGTTGTTCCAGAAATCGAGCCCGTTCACGTCGCCGTAGTTGAACCACATGCCCGCATGGTGCGGATGATCGACGCGTTCGCCGGGACGCGGCTCGAGCGGATAGCCGCGCGTCACGACGACGCCGCTCGGCGCGCGCAGCGGATACAGCACCGGCTTCTTGAGCGTCGTCGGCCAGACGTACGACGTGAACGGCTTGCCGCCGACGAGGACGTCCACGCGGCGGTCCGTCTCGCGCGGCACGATCTCGACGTAGTTGGGATCGGACGAGGCTTGCATGGCGGTCGTACCGGACGCGCCCGCGCAGGCGCCGACGGCGAGCAGCGACGCCATCATGAGCGGGAGCGTCACGGACAGAGTGGAGCGACGATCGATCATCGGTCGTGTCTGCGTGGTGGGTGGTGAATTCGGCGTGGAGGCGAACCGCCTCCACGGGTCGGAGTCGGTCGTGGACGCGATCAGCCGCGCGCCCTGCTGCTGGTCTTCGATGGCGCCGTCGCCACGCTGTTCTCGGCGAGCCCCGCGAGCACCCCGCGCATGTGCGCGAAGGAGATCTGCATCCCCGGCAGCGGGTCTTTGGCGTTGATCTCGTACTCGAGGTTCACGTAGCCGGGATACTTGATCGTCTGCAGCGCACGGAAGATCGCAGCGATCGGGATCTTCCCCTCGCCCACCGCGACCTGGCTATCACGCTTGGAAAGGTCGGCGAGATCCTTCGCGTGCATGTCGTGCAGGCGGGGCCCCGCGTCGAAGACGGCCTTCACGACGTCCGTGCCCGTGCGCACGGTGTGGCCGATGTCGATGCAGAGGCCCATGCGCGGATCCATGTTCTTGACGTGCTTCAGCACGTCGTACGGCGACGGGAAGATCTTGTCCTCCGTGCCGTGGTTGTGGATCGCGATCTGGACGTCGTACTGCTTGGCGAACTTCTCGACACGCGGCAGGGTCGCGATGGGCATGGTGCAGACGATCGTCGGCATCCCCGCCGCCTTCGCGTAGGCGAAGTACTTCTCCACGCCGGCGTCCGTGTCCTCGTTGAACGTGATCGTGCCGCCGCCGACGATCTTGAAGCCGTCGTCCTCGATCTGCTTGCGGAGCGCTGCCAGCTCCTCCGGCGTCTTCTCGTACGGGATGTGGACCGACTTGAAGTTGATGTAGGGCGTGCGCAGGGTCTTCGCCATCTCGAGCGCCTTGTCGAGCGGAAACTCGCGGAGCGAGTAGCTGGCGATACCGAGCTTGATCTCGTGCGGCGGCGCGGGTGCAGGCGCGCGGTCGTCGCCGTCGCTCGACTCGACGGCACGACCGATGGACGGCGTGGCCGCGACGCCGAGCGCGGCACCGGCCATCGAGGCCGCCGCCGTGGTGAGGAAGGAACGACGTGGAACGCGAGCTTCGGTCATGGCGCCTCGCCCGAGACGGGTGTGGTGGGATCGGTCCAGATGCGGAGTCGATCAGGAATCCCGCACGCAGATCACAATTTGTTCCTTGAAAGGACAATCTGACGAGCGCCGAAGACGCCCACCAGGGTCGCGATTGTTGCGTATCCCTTCCCTCGGCCACATCCTATTGGGTGATACAGGCCGGGGGCGCCTGAGCCCCCACTTTCACATGAGGCTCGCGCGCCCATGTATACGCGCCGCAGTCGCAGACCGTTCGCCTGGCGATGCCCCGTCACCTCGGCCGCTCTCCTGCTGGCCGGATGCCATTCCGCCCCGAACGGGCCCGCCATCCCCTCCCCTTCCCCGTCCCCGACGACCGTCCAAGTAGGCTATGGGACGCAGGAGCAGCGCGACGTGACCACCGCGGTCAGCTCGGCGAGCGGAGCGAAGATGCGCTCCAACTCACCGCGGACCGTGGCCGACATGCTCGTGGGCCGCTTTCCGGGAGTCGAGGTGCGACAGCTCTCGAACGGCACGGCGTCGATCCGCATCCGCGGCACCCGTTCGTTCCGCTCCGCGGAGGAGCCGCTGATCGTGGTCGATGGGATCCCTCAGGCCAGTGGCGGTCAGGCGCTGATGGACCTGAGCCCCCGCGACGTCGAGTCGATCGAAGTGCTCAAGGACGCAGCGGCCAGCGCGGTGTACGGGTCGCGCGGGGCGAATGGGGTTATCCTGATCTCTACCCGCAAGGCGATGTGAGTCTGGGTGGGGAGTGGAGAATGGAAGGTGGTGGGGACTGCGAACTGCGTCTGGACGCTTCTCGCTCTCCACCCCCACCTTCCAACCCCCCGCCCGATCACTTCCCTGTCTCGAGCACCAGCACCGACGCAATCGCGCTCGGCCGCACGAGTGGAAGCTGCACCGTCCAGCCGGCGTCGGTCTGCTCGACCACGAGCGGCTTGCGGTCGGCGAGCAGGTAGACCGCGCGAGGCTTCTCCTTCACGCCCGTGAGCGCCAGCCGCCGGTCCTTGGGCCAGTCGAACACATGAGCGTACGTCCGGCCCGCTGACGGCTTCGACGTATAGCGGCCCCAGGCCGGCAGCCCGTATGGGCTCGCGCTCGTGCCGTAGACGGACTCACCGTTCACGCGCATCCAGTCGCCCATCTCCCGCAGGCGCGACACGCTCTGCCAGGGGATCACGCCCTGTGCGGTCGGCCCGACGTTGAGCAGGAAGTTGCCCCCCTTGGAGGCGACGTCGACGAGAGTGCGCACGAGCGTGCGGGTGTCCTTCCAGTTGTCGTCGAACGACTGGAAGCCCCAGGTATCGTTCAACGTCATGCACGTCTCCCAATCGACGCCGGGCAATCCCTCCGGTGGCACACGCTGCTCGGGAGTGCCGAAGTCTCCTGGCGCCTCCTTGTTCGCGCTCATTCCCGCCATTCCCTGGCGCGAGTGGCCGACGCGGTTGTTGATGATCAGGCTCGGCCGCATCCCGCGCAGCCAGTCGTACAGCGACTTGCCCTGCGCGTCGCTCCAGTCGGGGATCCACTCGCCGTCGAACCAGAGCACGTCGATCTCGGGGTACTGCGTCACGAGCTCGCGCAGCTGAGGCTTCATGTACGTCTCGACGTAGCGCGCGAAATTCGGGTTGGTCGCGGTGCGCGAGTTATAGGTCGGGTAGTTCGGCCCCTGCGCATCGGGGTGGTGCCAATCCATGATCGAGTAGTACACGCCGAACCGGAGACCGGCGCGGTGCGCTGCGCTCGCGAGCGCCCTGATCGCGTCGCGGTGATACGGGGTGGCGTCGACGATGTCGTAGCTCGACACCTTGGAGTCGAAGTTCGCGAAGCCGTCGTGGTGCTTGGACGTGATGATGATGTACTTCATCCCGGCGTCCTTGGCGATGCGCACCCACTCGTCGGCGTTGAACTGCGTCGGGTTGAACTGACGCGCGAGCTGCGCGTACTCGTCGCGCGGGATCGGCGCCTCGTTCATGATCCACTCGCCGAGGCTCTTCACCCGCTCGCCCTTCCACACGCCGGCGGGCACGGCGTACAGGCCCCAGTGGATGAACATCCCGAAGCGCGCATCGCGCCACCACGCCATGCGCGCCTCCTTCTGCGCTGCCGTCTCGCCGACGGCGCTCTGCGCGACGAGCCGGCTCGTCGTGGTCGTCGTGAGGAGCAGTGCGAGGAAGAATGAACGGAAGCGCATCACGGAACTCTCCTGAGCGGGATTGAACGGGTAGCGCGCGGCAGGAGCGCCACACGCCGGCGGGCACGAAGCTACATGGCGGTGAAGCCACCGTCGACGGGGAGTGCGACGCCGGTGATGAACGACGCTTCGTCGGATACCAGCCAGACGGCGGCGTCGGCGCACTCCTCCGGCGTACCGAGCCGGCCAATGGGCTGCGCGGTCTCGTACGAGCGCCACGCGGCACCGGGATCGGGGCGAGTGTCGGCGAACTCGCGCAGCATCGGCGTGTCGATGATGCCGGGGCAGAGCGCGTTGACCCGGATGCCGCGTGTGGCGTAGTCGAGGGCGAGTGCCTTCGCGAGCATGACGACGGCCCCTTTGGACGCGCAGTAAACGGGTGAGTCCGTCTGCGCGACGAGCCCGGTCTTGCTCGCCGTGAACAGCAGCGTACCGCCGCGCGGTTGCGCGAGCATGCGAGGGATCGCGGCGCGCGCCGCGTAGATCACGCCGAGCAGATTGACGTTCAGGACGCGTTCGATCTCCGCGTCGCTCGAATCGGGGAGCAGCTTGGGCAGCGTGATCCCGGCGTTGCAGAACAGGATGTCGATCGCGCCGTAGCGTTCGATGCAGCGGTCGATGGCGCGTTCGTTGTCCGCGCGGCTGGCGACGTCGGTGCGGACGTAATGGGCGGTGCCGCCATCGCGCTCGATCTCGCGGCAGAGCGATTCGCCCTCGTCGTCCCGCAGGTCTGCCACGATCAGCTTTGCGCCTTCGCGCGCGAAGCGCAGCGCGGCGGCGCGGCCGATTCCGGTGCTCGCGCCTGTGATGAGCGCGGACTTGCCCGCGAGCCGCATCACTGATCGCGTGGCGCGCGTCGGCGCCGCGCACGTGAGGTGGTATCGATCATGAAGCTCCCGTAGACACATCGGGCGCCGCGGCTCTCACCGCGGCGCCCGATGCGACGTTCATGATCAGTAGCCCGGGTTCTGCTTCATGTTTCCAGTCGAGTTGAGGACCTCGACGTTCGGAAGAGGCCGCAGGGCGTGATAGTCCTGGATGTTCGGACCGCCCTGGGGGTTCCACTTCTTCACTCGACTCAGTGGCCCGACGAGTCTGCCAGTCCGCTTGAGATCGAACCAGCGAGTGGTCTCACCCGTGAGCTCGCGAGCGCGCTCGTCGAGAATGAACTCGATCGGGTCGGTTCCGCTCTTGCTCGTCGAGAGATCGGCCGCGGTCACCTGCATCGCCGCCTCAAAGCCCGGTTTGGCAGCACGCGTGCGCACCCTGTTGAGCCATACCAGACCCTCGTTGACCTTGCCGTCACGAATGAGCGCTTCGGCGAGCATCAGATATGTGTTCGCCAGACGAAAGATCGGATGATCGCGCTGGCCCTCTTCCTGGTTGGTCGAGGTCCGCGTCGGATCGAGGTACTTGCTGAGGTTTGGGAACATCGCGTCGGTGTACTCATCCTCGCCATACAGCTTGTAGCGCGTGGCCGCGCGCAGCGCCGCGGGAATGGTGGCGAGGCCCGGCATGTACAGCGCAGTGTCGCCGACGGTGAACTTCGGCTTGCCGGCCGCGTCCTTTGGAATGTTGTTCGGGTTGTTCGAGATCCAGACGACCTTGTGCATGTCCTCGTAGCGCGAGTCCTTCGTGCGGTCCCACAGCGCGAGGAGCCACTTGGTCTGGCGCCACCGGCGGAACGGACGATCGTTCGCGATATCGCGCAGCATGCCAGGCTCGAGATCATACGCCGGCGTCCAGTAGAGGTGGAGCTTGTTGCCGCTGCCGGTGGTGAGCGGGTCCGAGGTGAACTGGATCGAGAACACGACTTCCGAGTTGGCCTCGTTGTCGATTCGCCAGAGGTCGCTGTATCTCGGCACCAGCTTGAAGCGGGAGTTGTTCGCCACGGCGGAGAGCTTGGCCGCGGCGAGCGCGAAATCCGGAGACGATGTCGCGGCGCCGGCGCGGGTCAGGTAGACCTCACCGAGGAGATGCTGCACCGCCGGCTTGTCGGCGCGCCCGAACTGCGCCGCCTTGTCCGGAAGGGCTGCTTCCGCCGCGAGCAGATCGGAGATGATCAGATCGTACACCTTGGCGACCGGCTCGCGATTGGTCTCGGTCTTCGGCTCGGTGATCGGGTCGGTGTAGATCGGAATGTCGCCGTAGGTGCGGACGAGCCAGAAGTAGTAGAGGGCGCGGAGGAACTTCGCTTCGCCGACGCGGACGGCCTTGGTGGCATCGGGCACATCTGCTGTGGGCGCCGCCGCGATCACGGTGTTCGCCGTGTTGATCCCCTTGTAGAAGTCGTACCAGGTATCGCGGATGAAATCGACGTCGCCGTTGAGCTGCGCGGTGTAGTCGTTGAAGAACTTGTAGCTGCCGTCGGCGCCTTTCGTGTACTCATCGGTGCCGAACACCGTCATCGTGGCACCGCGCTCGAGCGGCAACCAATTGCGCATCGGCTGGTACGACGCGTTGACTGCGAGGTCGAACCCGATCGGAGTGTTGTAGTACGCACTCGTGAGTCCCGTGACCGGGTGCTCGGTGAGGTCGACGCAACCCGCTGCGCCGCCAAGTACGAGGGCGGCGAGCGGAGCGATCAGTCGGCGAGTCATGGGAAGGGTCATGTCTGCGGTGGGAATCATCTGAGGGTTAGAAGCCGAAGTTCCCACCGATCAGGAACGAGCGGTACGCGGGAATGACCTTGCCGGTTGCGCCTTCCGGATCGATGACCGTGGCATCAGTGAAGAGGAACGGATCCTGAGCCGTGAGGTACAGGCGCAGCGACTGCGCGCCGACGCGCGTCAGGTAACGCTCGGGTACGGTGGCGCCAAGGGTGATGTTGCGAATGCGCACGAACGATCCGTCCTCGTAGCCGCGTGCGTCGCTGAAGAACGGGCTCTCGGTGTTCTTGTCGGGGCGCGGCGCCGTGTTGCTCGGATTGTTCGGCGTCCAGAAATCGACCTTCACGCCATTGTACCGGCCGGCCAGCGTGTTGCCGCGAGCGATGTCGTTCCGGATCATGAAACCCTGCCGGGTGATCGCCTGCGCACCGATATCGATGAACTTGTAGTCGACGCGAGTGCTGTAGCTGCCGGACCACTTCGGGTACGTGTTGCCGAGGATCGTCTTGTCGGCGTCGTTGAACTTGCCGTCGCCGTTGAGGTCGGCGATCCGGATCTCGCCCGGCCGGCGGCCATACGACTTCGCCAGCGTGGAATCGGCCGTCTGCCAGATGCCGTTGAAGACGTAGTCGCGGTAGACGCTGTTGCCGCCGCCGTTGATCGGCATGCCCACATACCAGAGGTTGCCGACGTCGCTGTCGGCACCGCCAGCGAGGGCAGTGATCTGGTTCTTGTTCTTCGAGAACGTGATGTCGTGACTCCAGCGGATGCCGTGCCAGCCGTCCAGCGCGATCGCCGACAGGGCGAGCTCGATACCCGTGTTGCGCGTCGCGCCGATGTTCTGCGTGATGTTCTTGAAGCCGGTCGACCACGGGATCGTACGATCCATCAGCAGGTCTTTCGTGTTCGCGCGATAATAGTCGAGCGTGCCGCTGATCCGGTTGTCCAGGACACCGAAGTCGGCGCCGACGTCGAACGTCGCCGTCCGCTCCCACTTCAGGTCGGGATTGGCGAGCTGATTCGGGGCATAGCCGAAGGCGCCCGTGCCGCCGAACGAATACACCGTCCGGTTGAGCTGGTCGAGCGTCTGGTACGGATCGACCGACGTGTTGCCGGTGGTGCCGTACGAGCCGCGGAGCTTCAGGCTGTTGAGCGGACCGAAGCGCTGGTTGGTCGCGTCATCGAGGACGCGCCAGCCGAGGGCGACCGACGGGAAGGTCGCGAACTTGTTCCCCTCGGCCAGGCGCGACGAACCGTCGACGCGGGTCGTGAGGGTCAGGAGATAACGGTCGAGCAGCGTGTAGTTGAGGCGCGCCATGTACGACTGCAGGGCCCAGTCGCGCGTCTGACTGCTGATGCCGTTCACCTGCGCCGCTGCACCGAGATTGAAATATCGGAAGGACTCGGACGGGAGGTTGTCGCCGCGGGCCCACTGCTCCTCGAAATTGTTCTTCTCGATCGAGTAGAGCAGCGTCGCATCGACCTTGTGGATCTTGGCGAGCTCGCGCTTGTAGGTGAGCAGATTGTCGAGCGTGAAGTCGAACGTGCGCTGCTCGCGCATCTCGGACTGGTTGCCGGCGCCCTGCTTCGACTGCGTCTGCGCGCCGATGAAGATGCCGTTCCGGTTGAACGTCATGTCGGGACCGAAGTTGACGCGGTAATCGAGACCCGGGAGGATGTTCAGCGTGGCGAACAGCGTTCCGAAGATGCGGTTGCGGAGGTTGTCGTTCGCCCAGTTATTGACGTCCGACAGCGGGTTGTCGCGCTGCGCGTCAGGAGTCGGCTTGAAGATGATGTTGCCAAGGCTGTCATACGGGACACTGAGCGGGGTGTCCGACTGGGCTTCGTCGAACAGACCGTTGTCGCGACCGACGTTCTGGAGGCTGCGGACGTAGAGCGCCGAGCCGCCGATGCGGAACCGGTCCTTGGCCTGGCCCTCGATGTTCACGCGCATCTGCTTGCGATCGTAGCCCTGCGAGAGCACGACGCCGATCTGCTTCTGGAGCTCGCCGCTCACGGCATACTGCGCCCGGTCGTTACCGCCCTGGACGCCGAGGCGATGCTCGACGAGTGAGCCCTGGCGCGTGATGAGATCCTGCCAGTCCGTGAAGGTGCCGTTCTTCATCGCCGCGAGCTCCTCGGCGTAGAAGGTGACGGCGTCACCTTCGGGGCAGACGGACTGCGACACCACACCGGCGCATTTGTAGAGTCCCGCCGTGCGGTAGGACTCGCGCTTGTAGTCGGCATAGCCCTGTGCGTCGAAGACCTCGATCTTGCGCGAGACCTTCTGCGCCGCGGCGTACGTATCGTAGGTGACGCGGGTATTACCGGCCTGTCCGCGACGGGACGTGATGAGCACCACGCCGTTCGCGCCGCGCGACCCGTAGATCGCCGTGGCGCTGGCGTCCTTGAGGACCTCGATCGACTCGATATCGGCCGGGCTCAGGTCGCCGATGCCGCCGGCCATCGGGATGCCGTCGAGCACGTATAGCGGATCGTTCGACGCCGTGAGTGAGCGCTGGCCGCGGATGCGGACGCGAACACCCTCGCCCGGCTTGTAGCCGGTGGCGACGATGTCGACGCCGGGGACCTTCCCCTTGATGGCGTCGATCGCGTTGGTGGTCGGCACCGCCTTGATCTGATCGCCCGAGACCTGACCGATGGCGCCGGTCACGTCACGCTTGGTCAGCGTGCCGTAGCCGACGGTCACGACCCGCTCGAGCTCGACCGTCTGGTGCTTGAGCGCGATGTCGGCGTTCGCCGTCTGGCCGGCGCGGACCGGGATGCTGTCGACGATCACCGGCGTATAGCCGATGGCCGAGGCGCGAAGCCGGTAGGTGCCGGGCGCGATTCCCGCGATGGTGTAGCGACCCTGCGGGTTGCTGGTGACGGTGAGCTGGGTGCCGAGGAGGGTAATGCGCACCCCCTGGATCGGCTGATTGCTCTCGGAACCGGTGATCGTGCCGGTGATCCGGCCCGTCTCACCTTGCGCGGCGGCGCGCGAGGCAGGCAGGAGGAGCGCACAGGCGGAGAGTAAGCCGACGGTGATGAGCCGACGCTTCATGGTGGGCGATGCTCCCAAGCGGTTGAACCTACAAGGTGATGCGACAGGGGCGCGCGGGCACTACGGCGGTGAACACCAACGTCCGGGCGGCGCCGTGCGCCGCTCCGGACTCGAACGACCTACTTTGTTCGTTGAAAGGACAATTCCTTGTTCGCTCAAGGGACAATCGACGCCATGACGGCCGGCTCTCGTCCCTTCTGGTGGCGCGACGACGTCTTGCGGAGTGGCGTGGACCGGCGAGGAGCGCCGGCATCGCGAATGAACTGCGGACTGAAACTCGGCCCGCCCTGAGTCCGCCGTAGTCCCAGAACTGCGATTACGAGAATGGTAGACCGCCCTATTTTTGGAACGGTCACATACGAATGACACCGCGCTGGCGGCGGCCCGCCGTCAGCGCGCGCACATCGTACCGCCGAGCCAATCGGGGCGCAAGATGTCTCACGCCAATGCGTGATCCGGGGGTAGATCGGCTCCGGACCAGAGCGCTTTGGAGGTCCAGGGCTCGCTCGGGGCGGTCCAGAATTCGTCCGAGGCCGGCAATCCGAGCGGCAGCAGGCCGACGGAGCACAAATACGCGCTGCCCGACGAGATGTAGCTCTCGCCGATCTTCGGCTGGTGACCGGCGAACCCGACGGTGAGCCACCCCTGCCGGTCGAACGTGCCGGGTGCGCCCATGGACCGCTGGATCATCGCGCTCATCGCCCCGCGAACCTGCGCTGGCCGGAGCCCCTCCGGCAGCTCGTGGCGCAGCGTCATCTGACCGAGCAGCTGGAACGCGCCGCACCGGTAGGCGAGCGACCGACCGACGGGCGGGAAGGCGCCCTCGGGTGAGATCAGCCGTTCCTGGATCGCGGCGTAACGGCGGGCGCGCTGCACCGCGTCCGTCTCGATCGATTTCCACTCCTGCGTCTGCTTGGACGTCACGCGCAGCACGTCCAGCAACATCGGATGGATCACGAAGCTGTTGTAGTAGTCGACGTGGAGCGACGGACCGTCGCCGTACATGCCGTCGCCCTTGTACCACTGCTGGTGCTGGCGGACGGCGTAGTCGACGCGCAGTCGGTCCCACGGCTCGCCCATCACACAGAGCGCGGCTTCGACCATCGCGCTGAACAGCAGCCAGTTGCTGACCGATGGCTGGATGGGGCGCGTCGAGCGCAGCGCATCGGCGAGCTGGCGGCGCGTCGTCGGATCGAGCTTCCCGAGGAGCTCGTTCGGCGCGCGAACGATCGCATGGCCGAGAAACGCAGCGTCGACGAGTGGCTGGCGGCCGCGCGTGAAGTTGAGGAAGTCGGGAGACGCTGGATCGGTGGCGTGGCGCAAGCCGTCGCGTGCCAGACTGGCCAGCCGGCCGCGCAGCTGGCCCTCCGAAGTCGCGTCGGCGCCGAGCTCGAGCCAGGGCGCGATGCCGGCGAGCAGACGGCCGACTGTCTCGAGGTGGGCGTAGTCCCGGCGCTCCGGCGTGGCCGTCGCCGACAGCTCGACGGGCATCGTGGCCCGCAGCCGTCCCGCCGCGAGTGCGCCGAGCACGGGATCAGCGAGCCGTGCGGCGAGCCGAACCCACTCGTCGCGCGACTCGGCTGATGGGGACGCCGCGTTCTGCGCGCTCGCCGCGTCGGTGGAACGACGCGAGGTCGTGTGCGCCAGCGGAAGCGCGGCGCCGAGCGCCGAAAGTCGTCTGATGAATTCTCGTCGTTGCTGCATCGAGTGCCCCTGGTGATTTTGCTCTCCGCGCGAACAATATTGGCGGCTGCAGCCGATGCGCCAGACGCGCGCCCGCTTCGACGCTCTCTCACCCACGACATGGCCACTACTCTCGAGCAGCGACCGACCGAGATGCCGCGCCGCGCGCAGGCGCAGGTGGCGGCGACTTCGTTCATGTCGCTCTTCGCGATCGTCGGGCTCGCGCTCTACGGTCTGCCCTTCTTCTATGATTTCATGGTGCGTGACTTCGGCTGGTCGCGCGCGCAGGTCACGTCGGGGAACGCGATCAGCAAGCTGGTCGTCGGGCCGCTGTTCGGCTTCGTCGCGGGCTCGTTCGTCGATCGCGTCGGACCGCGGAAGCTGATGATCGTGGGAATCCTGCTCGCCGGCACCGCGCTGGTCGGCCTCGGCTCGATCTCCACGCTGACAGGCTTCTACGTGTTCTACCTGTTCAACGCGCTCGGCAACGTCCTGGGTGGGCCGCTGCCGAATCAGGTGTTGCTGTCGCGGTGGTTCAGTGCGGCGCGCGGGCGCGCGATGGGGCTCGCGTACCTCGGCATCGGGCTCGGTGGCGCGCTCGTGCCGCTGATCGCGTTCCAGCTCTCGCAGGCGTTCGGTTGGCACACGGCCCTCAAGGCGCTCGGCCTGCTGATCGTGATCGTCGCGCTGCCGCTCGCGCTCATCGTCAAGGAAGCGCCGCCGGGCTCCGAGGACGCAGCCCCACGCGCCTCGCGGCCGCCACTCGCACCGATCCGCGACGTGCTCCGCAAGCCGGCGTTCTATCTATTGATGATCGGCAGCATGTGCTCGATCGCTGCCGTGGGCGGAGCGAACCAGCACCTCAAGCTCTATCTCAGCCTCGATCACGGGTACACGCAGAAGGCGGCGGCCGGCGTCGCATCGCTCACGCTGTTCGCGAGCCTCGCGGGCCGGCTCGCGATGGGATGGCTCGCCGACCAGTGGCCTAAGAAGCGGGTGATGCTGCTCATCTACTTCCTCGTCGCCGCGTCGATCCCGATCCTGCTCTACGCGAGCACGCCGGGCGCGGTGACGATGTTCGCGATCGTGTTCGGCATCGGGCTTGGCGGTGAGTACATGGTGATCCCGCTGATGGCGGCGGAGCTGTTCGGCACGCGCGTGCTGGGCCGAGCGATGGGAATCATCCTCGCCGCCGACGGCGTGGCCGAGGCGACCGCGCCCGTGCTCGTCGGACGGCTGCACGACGTCTCCGGGAGCTACGTCTCCGGTTTCTCGACACTGATCGCCTTCGCGCTCGTCGGCGCCGCCGCGATCGCGCTGCTCCCGCGGCGGCGGACAGGAAGCGCTCCGCCGATCGCCATCCTCGAGCACGCCTGACTCACCACACCACCCACCACGGGGCCAAAGGAATCGACATGGGCGGAAACACGATCGGCATCATCATGAACGGCGTCACGGGGCGGATGGGACTCAACCAGCACCTCGTGCGCTCGATCGTCGCCATCCGGGCGCAGGGAGGGGTGCCGATGCCGGACGGCACGCGTCTGATGCCCGATCCGATTCTCATCGGTCGGGACGAGCGGAAGCTGCGCGCACTCGCGCAGCAATACGGCATCGAGCGCTGGTCGACGGATCTCGGCAAGGCGTTGGCGAACGACGCCGACCCGATCTACTTCGACGCAACGCTGACCCAGGTCCGCGCGGCGAACGTGCGGCGCGCGATCGAGGCGGGAAAGCACATCTACTGTGAGAAGCCGCTCTCGGTGAGCACGGAGGAGGCGCTCGACCTGGCGCGACTCGCCGACCAGGCCGGCGTCAAGCACGGCGTGGTGCAGGACAAGCTGTTCCTGCCGGGCATCCGCAAGTTGAAGCGCCTGGTGGACTCCGGCTTCTTCGGCCGGATCCTCAGCGTGCGCGGCGAGTTCGGGTATTGGGTGTTCGAGGGCGACTGGCAGACGGCGCAGCGTCCGTCGTGGAACTATCGCACCGAGGACGGCGGCGGGATCATCGCCGACATGTTCTGCCACTGGCGCTACGTGCTCGACCACACCTTCGGCGACGTGACGGCCGTACAGTGCATCGCGGCCACGCACATCCCGGAGCGCGTGGACGAAAGCGGCAAGCGCTACCGCGCCACGGCGGACGACGCGGCGTACGGGACGTTCAAGCTCGCGGGGCCCGACGGCGACATCATCGCGCAGTTCAACTCGTCGTGGGCGGTGCGCGTGTACCGCGACGAGCTGCTGTCGATCCAGGTGGACGGCACCGAGGGAAGTGCGGTGGCTGGTCTCCGCGGCTGCAAGACGCAGCATCGCGTGAACACGCCGCGCCCGACGTGGAATCCCGACATCGAGAACCCGTTCGACTTCTTCGCCGACTGGCAGGACGTGCCGGACAACGGCGAGTTCGACAACGCGTTCAAGTACCAGTGGGAGATGTTCCTGCGGCACGTGGCGATCGGCAGCCCGTACATCTACGACTTCTACGAGGGTGCAAAGGGGGTACAGCTGGCCGAGCTCGGGCTCAAGTCGTGGGCCGAACAGCGGTGGCTGGACGTGCCGGCCCTCTCGCGCGCCGGCGCGCTGCAGCCGGCGTAAGGGGCAATGACGCACACGCTCACCCTGCCCTGCCTCGACGGCACGCTGGAGCAATTCACGCTGCGCGAGCCGCGGCGCTGGGCGTATCCCAGCGCTCCGTTTCGCACGCGCGTCGCGTACGCAGCGGCGCACGTCGTGGCCGATCCGCGGCGCGACGTCGACGTCTTCACGGAGAACGCGATCGACTGGGAGGCGACGCTCGCCTTCCGGCGTCACCTGTGGAAGTACGGGTTCGCCGTCGCCGAGGCGATGGACACCGCGCAGCGCGGCGGCGGCCTGACGTGGAAGTCGGCGCGGGAGCTGATCCGCCGATCGCAGGCGGCCGCGAAGGCGGAGGGCGGGACGATCGCCTTCGGCGCGGGGACGGACCACCTCGCGCCGTCACCGTCGGTGACGCTCGACGACGTTCGGCGCGCGTACGAGGAGCAGGTCGGCTACGTGGAATCGGTCGGCGGTCGCGTGATCCTGATGGCGAGCCGCGCGCTGGCGAAGGCGGCGCGTTCCGCGGACGACTACCGCGCGATGTACGGCGGCGTGCTGCGCCAGGTCACGCAGCCGGTGATCCTGCACTGGCTCGGCGACATGTTCGATCCGCAGCTCACCGGCTACTGGGGCACGAGCGACCTCGGCGAGGCGATGGAAGTCTGTCTCAGCGTGATCGAGGAGCATCGCGACAAGGTGGATGGCATCAAGATCTCGCTGCTCGACGCGCAGCGTGAGATCGACATGCGGCGGCGGCTGCCCGCGGGCGTGCGCATGTACACGGGCGACGACTTCAACTACGCGGAGCTGATCGAAGGCGACGCACAGGGACACAGCGACGCGCTGCTCGGCATCTTCGACGGCGTAGCACCCGCCGCGTCGGTGGCGCTGCAGGCATTCGACGCCGGCGACGTCGCGACGTTCCGCTCGGTGATCGAGCCGACGGTTCCGCTCTCGCGGCACATCTTCAGGAAGCCGACGCACGCGTACAAGACGGGGATCGTGTTTCTCGCGTACCTCAACGGCCACCAGGAGCACTTCCGGATGATCGGCGGCGCGGAGAGCGCGCGCACGGCGGTGCATCTCGGAGAGCTGATCCGGCTCGCCGATGCGGCGGGGCTGCTGAGCGATCCCGAGCTCGCGGCGCGTCGCGCGCGCGGCGTGTTCGCCGTGGCGGGGATCCAGTGACCGATCTCGGCGGCGCTCTGGGGCGCGTAACGCTGACCGCGTCCGCCTCGGCGGGGGATGCCGCTCCGTTGAAGGACGCCGCGCGCCTGAGCTTCAACCAGGCGACGGCGGAACGTGCGTCGCTCTCCGACGTGATCGAGTCGTGCGCGCGCCAGGGCGTGCCCGGCATCTCCATCTGGCGGCACAAGCTGGCGGAGACGGGCGTCGAGCGCGCCGCGAAGCAGCTGCGCGACGCGGGTCTGTGGGTGTCGAGCCTGTGCCGCGGCGGGATGTTCCCTGCCTCGACGGCGACGGAGCGCGCGGCGCGGATCGACGACAACCGCTGCGCGATCGACGACGCGGCCACGCTCGGCGCAGAAGTTCTCGTGCTGGTGTGCGGCGCGGCGCCCGACCGTGACATCTCGGCGGCGCGCGCGATGGTGGCCGACGGGATCGCCGCGATCGCGCCGTACGCGGCCGAGCGCGGCGTCCGGCTCGGCATCGAGCCGCTGCACCCGGCGTTCGCGGCGGAGCGCTCGTGCATCACGACGATGCGCGAGGCGCGCCTGATCTCGGAGCAATTCGAGGCGCCGAACGTCGGCGTGGTGGTGGACGTGTACCACGTGTGGTGGGATCCCGAGCGCGCCGAGGAGATTGCTCGGCTCGGCGAGCGGATCGCCGGCTACCACGTGAACGACTGGCTGGTGCCGGTGAAGAACGTGCTGATGAACCGTGGCATGATGGGCGACGGCGTGATCGAGCTGCGGCGCATCCGTGGCGAGATCGAGCGCGCCGGCTACATGGGCCCGATCGAGGTCGAGATCTTCAACGAGAGCATCTGGGAGCGGCCGCTCGACGAGCTCGTGCGGCTCACGAAGGAACGATTCGTGGAGGTGTCATGAGCGGTCACGACGGAATGGATCGGCGCGCGTTCCTGCGTGCGGCGGGCGCGATGGCGGCGATCACGGCTACCGGCTGCGCGCGCGCGGCCGTGGTGGGCAGCCCGGCCGTGGCGACATCGACGGCTAGCGGATCGGGGCGGCTGCCGCTCGGCTTCTCGACGCTCGGCTCACCGAAGTGGACGTGGGCGCAGACGCTGGACTTCGCGGCCGCGCACGGCTTCGCCGGCGTCGAGCTGCGCGGGATCCTGGAGACGATGGATCTGTCGCAGCGGCCGGAGTTCCAGCCGGACCGGCTCGCACAGTCGAAGCGCGAACTGGCCGCGCACGGGCTCGTCGTCCCCTGCCTCGGAGCTTCGGTGAACCTGCACGAGCAGGACACGGCGAAGCTCGGTGCGGCGATGGCCGAGACGCGGCGGTTCATCGATCTCGCGAAGGCGCTGGGCGCGCCCCACGTGCGCGTGTTCGGCAACGTGTACCCGAAGGGGATGACCAAGGAGGCAGTGCTGGCCTACATCGGCCGAGGACTGCACGAGCTGGGCGAGTACGCGCGGCCGCGCGGCGTGACGGTGGTGTTGGAGACGCACGGCGAGTTCACCGACTCGCCGACGCTGGTCGAGCTGATGCGGCTGGCCGACTCGCCTGGCGTGGCGATCCTGTGGGATGCGCATCATACGTTCGTCGCTGGCGAGCAGCCCGAGGCGACGGTGGCGCAGCTCGGCCGCTGGATCCGGCATACGCACCTCAAGGATTCGGTACCGGCAGGCAAGGACCGCAAGTACGTCCTCACCGGACGAGGGGAGGTGCCTGTGAAGCGGCAGATCGAGGCGCTGGCTCGCATCGGCTACAAGGGGTTCTACAGCTTCGAGTGGGAGAAGCGGTGGCACCCGGAGATCGAAGAGCCGGAGGTCGCGTTCGCCGACTTCGCAACGGTGGCGTCGGGCTATCTGCGCGACGCCGGCGTGAAGCCCATCGCGTCGCGCTGAGGCGACGGCCATGTACATCCCGTCGACCTTCGCCGAGCACGACGTCGCCGTGATGCAGGCGTTCATCGAGGCGCATCCCCTCGGCGCGCTGGTGACGACGTCGCCGAGTGGCCTCTTCGCGACGCACCTGCCTCTGGTGCTCGACCGCCAGCTCGGCGCTCACGGCACGCTGCAGGGACACATCGCACGCGCGAACCCGCATCATGAGCTCGCGAGCGAGGGTGCGGAGGCGCTCGTGCTGTTCACCGGCGCCGACTCGTACGTGACGCCGTCGATGTACCCGAGCAAGGCGAAGCACGGCAAGGTGGTGCCGACGTGGAACTACGTCGCTGTGCACGCGCACGGGACGCTGCGATTCGTGCGCGAGCCGGACGCGTTGCGCCGACATCTCGAGCGGCTCACCGCGCGGCACGAGGCGAGCCGTCCGCAGCCATGGTCGATCGACGACACGCCCGAGGGCTACGTCGACAAGCTCCTCGGCGCGATCGTGGGGGTCGAGATCGAGATCACGCGGCTCGACGGGAAGTGGAAGATGAGCCAGAACCGTCCCCCGGAGGACGTGGAAGGAGTGATCGAGGGGCTCGGCGCGTCGGGGGATCCGAGAGCGCGCGAGGTGGCGGATATCGTGAGGGAGAGGAGGCGGTAGGTCGCGGGTTCGCGGGTTCGCGGGTTCGCGGGTCGCTAGTGCATCCACAGCAGCGGTTGACGCACCGGATAGTTGCGGATCGCTTCGTCCACGGTGGGATCGGGGTCGAGCGTCTTCCACAGCGCGATGTACTTCGGCTCGTGCAGCGCGAGCCCGGCGAAGAGCAGTGCCGGGTGACGAATCGGCCACACCTCGAAGTACTGCACGTCCGGCGGTTTGGGCCAGCTCCGCTTGTCCGCGATGTACGGGTACATGTACGCAACGGCCTTCGCCATGCCGCGACCGTCGGGTGTGGTCCAGCGCCACATGTTCTCCTTCGGCGTGGAGAGCGCTTCGGCGAGCATTCCCATGACGTCGAGCTGGAAGAGCGAATATCCGTACGGTTTCGTGCGGGCGAGCTCGCGCGGGAAGCTGCCGTCGGGCGCCATCTGGCCCGGGACGAGCGTCTCCTGGAAGAATTTCCGCATCGCGGCGAGCTGCGCGGTGTCGCCGGTGAACCGTGAGAACGCCGCGACCTGCAGGGCCCATGCGGCGCTGTGATTGTTGCCGTTGTCACGCTCGGCGATGCCGTATGGGTGCGTCGTCATCCACTCGACGTATCGACGAAACCAGTCCTTCGTCGCGGCGAGCGCGGGACCGCGGAACGCGCCGAGACGCTCGAGCTCGAGCGCGGCCTGGGCGACCTCCACGAGGTGGATCGTGTCGATGATGCCGATCCCCCGACCGGTCGCGACGCCCTTGATCGCCTGGGCGTAGAGGAGATTCGGGTTCATGCGGGTTGCGTCGTCGACGAACCACGCGCTCAGGTGCGCGATGGCGTGCTCGGCATAGCGTCGGTCAAGCGTGAGCTCGTAAGCCGCTACCAGCGCCGGCACGATCACGCTCAGGCGCCGCATCGCATCCCGATGCGCGACGAAGTTCTCCGGGTTGGTCTCGCCGTCTCGCCTGATGTACGGCTTCGTCGAATCGGAGGGGTCCGGCCACCAGTAGTCGCCCTCGGAGTAAAAGTCGTGCGGACCTCCGGCGCTGCGCACAGCCCGGACCGCGGTGATCGTCACCGGCTTCTCGTTCAGATAGCGATCCGCCTGTGCGATGACGCGCTTCCGCTCGATGGCGACGAGCTGCGTGCGAGAGAGCTGCGCCGCAGCGATGGAGGGTGCGGCGACCACGGCGCTGCACGCGAGTGCGAGACAGAGCGCGAACGCGCCGCCGAACGTACCGCTGACCAGACGAGCCACCGAGTCGTCTACCGGACGTACCCTCACCTCACGCTCCTGTCGATGGACGCTGCTGCCCTCACCTGCCCCCAATGTGGCGCCGCCGCCAGTGCGGACGCCATCCAATGCTCGTTCTGCCACGCGCGACTCGCTACCACGGCGTGCCCGTCGTGCTTCGGCCTGGTGTTCGTCGGCAGCAAGCACTGCGCACACTGTGGCGCGACGATCGCCGCCGTGGACGCGCACGCCGGGACGCGGCGCTGCCCACGGGGATGCGGCATGCTGCGCCGGCTCAGCCTCGGCGGCGTGGAGCTCGAGGAGTGCGCACAGTGCAGCGGCGTCTGGCTGGCGCAGGAGATGTTCCAGAAGCTGTGCGCCGAGGAGGAGCGGCGGTCGATGTTTCTCGGCGCGGAGCTCCAGGTGCGGCACACGCCGCCGACGTCCGTGACGACGGTGCGCTACGTCCCCTGCCCCGACTGCGGCAAGCTGATGAACCGGGTGAACTTCGGGAAGCGCTCCGGAGTCGTGCTCGACGCCTGCGCGCAGCACGGCACATGGTTCGACGCGGACGAGCTCCGCCGCGTCGTGGAGTTCGTGCGCGATGGAGGGCTCGACCGGGCGCGTGCACACGAGCGAATGCAGCTCGAGGAGGAGCGGCGATTGCTCGCCGCGAAGCAGAACATCGCGTCGTGGGGCGCACCGCAGCCGTCGCAGTCGAAGGACGCGAGCCCCGAGGCCACGGGGAACGTCGCGCAGGTCCTGCTTCGATTGTTCGGCACGTTCTGACGTCCGCGCTTCAGCGCGACGTCATCACGGCTCGGCAGCCGGTACGTCACCCGTGAGCGGCTGAAGCGCGACCGGTCCGGGGAGACCCGACGGTCGCACCGGCCAACGTGAAGCGTCGAACGACTTGTAGTCGATGCCGACGAAGTTGATGTCGCGGAAGATCCGCCACTCCACGTGGCGCCGGTCGAGATCGCGGATGCGGTTGGCAGAGAGATTCGTCACCTCCACCTCGAGCACGTTCGCCGTTGGACGCAGTGGCCCCGTTTCGACGGAAAAGAACGGCTCGATCAGCGTTCCCAGCTCGCGTCCGTTGAGGCGTACGCGGGCGCTCTCGTGGACGGTGCCGAGGTTGAGCAGATGTCGGCGCGCCGTGTCGGGCGCGTCGAAGGTGACCGAGTAGCGCGCGGTCCCGGCGAAGCGGTCGGCATCGTCGTCGCCTCGGCCGGTCCAGGTGACGACCGTGTCACTCTGAAATGGCTTGGGCAGCACCGGTCCGCCATCGAGGAAGGTGACCGTCCACTGTCCGCGCAGCTCGTGGAGCAGGCCGGTGCGACGGCCATACCGCCACGGCGCGCCACGCTCGACGCGCGGCGAGGTGTGGATGATCAGCGTGTGTCCGGGGTCGAGCTGCACGAACGCCTGCGTTCGGCCTCGCACGACGCGCAGCCGCGCGAGCCCGGTGCGACCCGACATCGGGTCGAGCAGCGCGACGGCCTTCGGCGAGCCGTCGAGTTCGACCCAGCGATCGACCTGATCGGACGCCAGCACGAAGTACCGACGCTCGTCGCCGACAGCGCGGCTGACGACGCGGAGTCCAGTTTGGTAGGCAATGGGGTCGCGGCGCACACCGGCCACTTCCAGCAGCGGCTCGATCGCGTTACCCCGGTACACGTGCCCACGGCCGACCGACGCGAAGCGAACACCGGCGCTCGCGTCGCGCCAGGCGAGCGACTTCTGCGCGGACCACAGCGCGGCGCGGCGCGCGTCCACGCGCGCGGCACCGGGAACGTCGGCGGGCAGCGCACCAACGAAGATCACGTTTGCCCCCGCGCGCGCCAGCGCGAGAAGCCGCTCGAACGTCTCGGGCGGCATGTGCTGCGCGTTCGGGACGACAACCGCAGACCATCGTCCGCCGGCGGTGCGAAGCTTCCCATTCGATACGGAGACATTCATCGCGAGCTGACGATCGGACACATAGTCGACGCCGACACCGCTCTCGTGCAGCGTCCGCGCGAGCTTGCCGAACGGCCGGTCGTTGAACCACACCGGGTCGTGCACGCGGAAGTCCATCCGACGGCGCGACGGATCGTGCCAGTTGTCCCAGATGGGCCAGTACAGCAGCACGTCGGCGTCGACGATTCCCTCCTGCATCACGGACTGCACCCGTGCGACGTAGCGGTTGAACGCGGGCAGGTCGTGCCAGATCGCGTTGCGCGGATTGATCTCCATCGATGCGTAGAACTGCCAGCCGGGCCACGCGGCCGACGACGGCGAATACGCCGTACCGTGATAGACGAGATGGTTGATGCCTGCGAGGAACATCCCGTCCGCCGCCCGCTTCATGTCACCCAGCGTTCCGGTGAAATGCTCGCCGAGCCAGGTGAACGACTCCGCCGACGCGAGTCGCTTTCCCGCGACGTGCGCGGCGGACGAGGCGAACTTGTTGATCAGCGGATCGGCATCGGGGCTGCCGAGCACGCCGAAGATCTCCGTCTCGGGAATGTCGGCCGCCGCGTAGAGATCGAGCAGGTTGCCCGGCGAGCCGTGCGCCTGCTCGCGCATCAGCGCGCCGCGCTCGTGCGACCAGCGCGTGAGTCGCTCGACGAAATGCTCGCGCAGCATCTCGTCGAGGGTCTGGCGGTAGTCGGACTGCACGCGCGCCACGTGGTCGACGTCGCCGCGGCCGGCGAGCGCAGGGAGCTCGTCGGCGAGATGGTAGCCGCGATGCGCCTTGAAGAACGGGAAGAGCTCGGCCGATCCGTCGCCGGTGTACTCGAACGAATCGTGGAAGTACGAGCGGATCGTCCCGCGCGGCCACGCGGCGGTGCGGTCGGCGAACATGCGCAGGTAGCGATCCGTGGCCGCCGCCGAGAAGGGATCGATGGCGGGGCCTTCGCCGCCGGGCGCGGGACGCTTGACGTTGTCGCCGGAGAAACGCGTGCCGGCGACGTAGCGGCCGCGTGCGCTGTCGAACGTGACGACGAGCGACTGGTTCGCGTCGGCGGGCTGCACGGAGGGGCCGCCGATGCGCCAGCCCGATCCCTGCGGAAGATCCAGGCCCATCCCGCGCCGCCCCAGTTCCGTCGCGGCGTAGCGGACGACGCTTACCCATCGCGGTGACAGATACGGGATGTACGTCGAGTCCGCCCCCTTCGCGCCATAGATGACCGTCACCTCGACGCCGCCGAAGCCGGCGGAGTCGAGCGCGGCGATCTCGCGTGTCAGGTTCGGCTCATCGACCGCGCTGCCGAGCCACCACCAGCGCGTCCACGGCTTCGACTCGCGCGTCACCGCTGGCCAGTCGAGGATCGATCGGGCCGTCGCGGACTGACTCGATTGTGCGCGCGCAGCCGGCGCCAGCGCGAAGCCGGCGACGACGACGGTGAGCAGCGCACGGGCTCGCGCGTTTCTCACGCCGTGCCCTGCTGAGCCGGCATCACAGCGCACGCTTCAGGAAGTCGAATGCGCCCACTAGATGAACCTCGTGGCCACCGTCGTGGATCTGGTAGCCGAATCGATCCGGGACGCCGAACGCGGCGTAGATCTCCCCCGCCTTCGCCGCCGCGCGCTCGCTCCCGGCGATCGGGAAGATGCGGTCGTTGCGCCCCGACTCGACGAACAGGGCGCGCGGCGCGACGAGCCCGGAGAGATCGTACATCTCCATGTCCTGCAGCATCCCGGGGACGTAGTTGTCCGGGCAGTGCGAGATACTGACGATGCTGTCGCGGAAGGTGTTGAAGTACGCGCTGACCACGGCGGCCTTCACGCGCTGGTCGCACGCGGCCGCGAGCAGCGACGTCGTGCCACCACCGGACGCGCCGAGCGTGGCGACGCGCGATGAATCGACTTCGGGGCGCGTCACGAGGTAGTCGATCGAGCGCATCGCGTCCCAGACGCGCCAACCGGCCATCGTCTGGCCCATCAGCAGAGCGGCGCAGGCGGCGGGACGGCACGACTCGACGGCAGGGCCGGCGCGGCGCGCGGCATCGTCGCGCCGCGTGCCGAACGCGAGCTGCTCCACGGCGAACGTCGCATACCCATGTTCGACGCACTGCAGCGCATACTCCTTCGCGTAGCCGACGTTGCGCTCCGTGCGCTGGCTGCCGTCGTCGGCGATGCCGAGGATGTCGGGGAGTCCTCGGCCGTGGCCCGAGAAGCACACGACGGCGGGAAGCGGCCGCGGCGCGTTCTTCGGCAGCAGCAGGTAGCCGATCGTGCTGAGGTTCTCGCGCGTGTCGAAGGCGATCTTCTCACGGATATATGTGCCGAGGTCCTTCGTCTCCAGCACCTCAGGGTCGAGCGGTGCGCGCCGCGACGGAAAGCCGCCGAGCCGGTCGATCAGCTTCGGCCTGGCGCGCCGCTGCCAGCGGCGCGCGGCATTCGGAGTCGTGGCGGAGAACGCCATCGCCGGCTTCAGCGCGTCGTACTCCGAGAGGCAGAACTCCTTGCTGTCGAGGCGTCGCGCGGCGAGCGCAGGCGATGCGTCGACGACCGAGCCGATCGTCGTGTCGACAGCGTGCTGCGAGGGCGTCGTGCTCGCGGCACCTGCGGCACCCGCGGCGTTCGCCGCGAGCGGCAGCCCCGTCGTCGCCACGACTCCCGCGATCGTCCCTCGCTTGATGAACTCCCGACGTCCGATCTCTTCGCTCATGTCTCCGTCCTCGGTCAGGGCAATCCGCGCAGCCGCTCGACGCCCACGCTCCAGCCGGCGCGCGGGAACCCCGGCGCGCTCGTGCGAGGCGCGCCCTCCCAGCCGGCGGCCATCATCGCCGTCGCGCTGAGCAGTCCTCCGTTGCCGGGCAGGTAGATCGTGAGTCCGGGCCGCTGATAGTTGTGGCCGTTCGGGTGATATCGATTCTTCGGCGTGTCCATCAGCAGCGCGTCGATCGCGAGCGAGGGCTCGCCGAGCCGAGCCGCCGTCATGGCGACGAGCGGGTAGTCCCATCCCCACGTCTCGCTCCACTGCCAGGTCTCAAACACGCGCCGCAGCGTACGGCGCATCGCCTCGCGGTCGACGTGCAGCGAGGCGACGAAGCCGTACGCGCCGAGCAGCGTCGGATGGTCGCGCCGCTGGTCGGCATCGGTGAACGTCGTCGGCGCCGACTCGGCGTTCACGTACAGCCCGTCGCGCATCGGGAGCGGCGACAGCGCGTTCAGCACGCGCTCCCACGCGGGTTCTCGCGCCAGACCGAGCCGCTCGCGCCACCGCTGCGCGGTCGACAACGCGAACGCCCAGTACGCAAGCTCGAAGGTCGGGTTGAAAGTCGTCCTCGGCGGATGGCTCTCCTGCGCCGGGATGAGCGGCGGGCCGAGCACGTACCGGCGCCTGGCCTGCTCCCACCACGGATACGACGCCATGAACTCCGCCGACGCGAAGACGATGTCGCGGTAGCGCTCGAGCACTCGGCGTTGGGGGTGAGCGCGGTACACGAGCTCACTCAGATAGATTGGATGCGGCTGCTGCCAGATGAGAAACGGGCCGATCCCCGATGGACTGTCGCGCCCGTCGGGGCCGACCATCTTCGGCCAGCGCGCGCCGCGATAGCCCTGGCGCGCGGCGTTGGCGCGAGCTTCCGGCAGGATCTTCCGATACCAGGGCAAGCTGCGCTCGAGCAGATCGGCGCGATCCCACAGCGCGAAGTGCGCCGCGTGCCACCAGTGCATCTCGAGGTGCGCCTTGCCGAACCAGCTGTTGAACGTCTCTCCCGTCTCCTGCGGCGGCATCGTGCCGGCGCACTGGATCGCGGTGAGATATTCGGAGAGCACAATGCGCCGCTCGAGCTCCGTCGCGCGTGGATCGCTGCTGCCGGATAGATCGAGCGTACCGCCGTCGGTCCAGAAGCGCTCCCACTTGCGCGCGCTCGCCGCGGCGGTGGCGTCGGCGGACGGAAGCGCGTCGGTCGCACGCGCGGGCGAGAACTCGATGCAGCACTCGAAGCGCGACGCACCCGCTGCGGGCTCGATGCGAAACTCGTGCGGGCCGGAGGGCCGGACCTCGTTCGGGCCGGCGGTGACGAGCGCATCGCCGGTCCATGCGGCACGCGCCCAGTAGGTCGTCGCGTCGAGCGTGCGCTCCCACGTTGCGGCGCGTGCGCCTCGCTCGGCCAAACGCGTCGTGTGGAGCTCGGGATGCGTCCAGTCGCTCGGGTCGCCGGTATGCGTGACTCCGCCGTACGGGAACGCGATGCGGATCGCGAGCCAGGCCGGACCGATATCCGTGCTCTCGACGCGGAACGCCACGAGGTCGCGCGCCGGATGCGCCCACGTCCACACACGCACGGCGCGATCGTCGAGCGTGAACCGGGTCTCGATCGTCCCGGACCAAAGGTCCAATCGCTGCTCGACGCCGCCGATGTCGGACGCGCGCGACGCCGATCCATCGCGACGCCGGAGCACGAAGCCGATTCGTCCCAGTGACAGACGGTGCGGATTCTCGCGCAGCCACTTCCCCGCCGGGCCGCTCTGGCCGCTTAGGTAGGGCACCTGGCGCCCGTGCGCATCGTAGCGCTCCATCGCGTCTTCGGCGCGGAAGCCGGATGGGTTGGCGAACGAGTGCCATCCCCACTCCGCCTGCGTGGCGAGCGGAATCTCCTTGTACTCCTCGGCGAACGTCTGAAGACCGGTCGCATCGACGGTGAAGGCGAAACCGCCGTTCCCGACGCTGAGCGCCGAGTATGCGTCGAACGTCCGCACGACCGGTGAATGGCGTCGGACACGTGCGCGCCGATCGAGCACGGCCGAGCGCGCGGCATCGCGCGGCGACTCGCCATCGGCCGCAGGGCGTGCACCGTGCGGCAACAGCACGCCGCCGGCCATGCCCGCCGAGCCGGAGCGTAGGAACTCGCGACGCTTCATCGCCGCGCGCGCCTCATTCTGTCTCGCGCACGACCACGAGCGTCAGCTCCTTCGGCCCGTGCGCGCCGACGACGAGCGACTGCTCGATGTCGGCTGTCTTCGATGGACCGGCGACGAACGCGCCAAAAGAGTTGCTTCGCACGTCGAGCCGCTCGTACGCCTGATGCAGATCGTCCACGAGCAGGCCCTCACGCACGACGATCAGGACGCGCGACGCAAGAAAGAGCGCGGCGCGCAGCAGCGTATCCGAGGTCGCGATCCACACCGCGCCGTTCTCCGCCACGCCGAGCGATGACTCGCAAACGAGCACGTCGAGCGTGGCGAGTACGTGCGGCTCGCCGTGCGACGAGATGGTGGAGGCGGCGCCGGCGCTGTACGAGAGAACGGACGCGGCGTTCTCGATCGCACCGGACACGATGCGCGCGACGTCGCTTCCCGACGTGAGAACCACGTCGGCACCGGCGGCGATGGCCGC
>JBJMNN010000165.1:0-6692 GCA_045804245.1 Gemmatimonadaceae bacterium
GCGTACTCGTCGTCCGGCACCTCGAGCCCGAATCGCTCGTAGAGCTCCCCGATGTTCGCCGCGCCCGGGATCAGCACGTCGGCGTCCGGGTCCGGGGCGGGCAGCTCCTCGGGCTCGTCGTACTCGTCGAGGATCTCGCCGACGATCTCTTCGAGCAGGTCCTCCATCGTCACGATCCCCGCCGTGCCGCCGTACTCGTCGAGCACGACCGCCATGTGCTCCTTGAGACGCTTGAAGTCGGCGAGCACCTCCTCCACTTCGCGCGAGCCCGGTACGACGTGCACGGGTCGCATCAGCTGGCGAAGGTCGAACGGCTCCGATCGCGCGTGCAGCACAGGAATGAGGTCCTTCGCGAGCAGGAGCCCGATGATGTTGTCGATCGAGTCCTCGTACACGGGATAGCGCGAACGCTGCGTCTCCACGAGCAGCGCGACCGCTTCGTCCAGCGTCGCGTCGACGGGCAGTGCGTCGATCGCCGTGCGCGGCGTCATCACTTCCCGCGCGTTCTTCTCCGAGAACTCGAACACGCCTTCGATCAGCGCCGCGTCCTGCCGCTCGAGCGCGCCGACTTCCTGGCTCTGCTCCACGAGGATTCGTAGCTCGTCCGCCGAATGCACGTTCTCTTCGGCGTTCACCGCCTTCTGGCCGAGGAGACGCAGCACGAATTCCGCCGACGCGTTCAGCATCACTGTGAGCGGCGTGGTCAGCCAGGCGAACAGCATCAGCGGCGGCACGAGCCACCGCGACACCTCCTCCGGATGATTGAGCGCCGCGCTGCGTGGGGCGAGTTCGCCGAACACGACGTGACCGTATGTCACCACGGCGAGCGCGCAGAACGTTCCGAGCCCCGCCGTTCCGATCCGTGCCGGCAGCGACATCGCGCCGAATGCGCTCGCGAAGGCGTGGGAGAGCGACTCCTCGGCCAGCGCGCCGATGCCGATACTGGCGAGTGTGATGCCGAGCTGGCTCGCCGAGAGCAGTCGGGCCAGGTTCGCCGTCGCGCGGAGAACGATGCGGGCCTTCGCGTCGCCGGACCGCGCCATCGCTTCGAGGCGGGAGCGGCGGGAGCGGACGACGGAGAACTCCGCCGCCACGAAGAAGCCATTCAGGGCGAGAAGCCCGAGGATGGCGAAGACGCGTCCGAGCACGCCCGGAACGTAACTCCCCCGGATGTTTCGACGCCACTGGCCCGCGCGTCCTTCACGGTGACACACGCAGACAGAGACCTGAGAATCATGAGCGACGACTATCGTATCGAGAAGACGCGCCGGCGGGTCGAGGTCACGCTGGCGAACGCCAAGCGCCTCGACGGCGACGTCTTCGTGCAGCCCTTCGCGCGATTCCGCTCCGGACCCGAGGAGCCGCTGGACCTCCTCAACGACGGCGACGATCCCTTTCTTCCCGTCGGGCTGCCGAACGGTGATGTCCTGCTCGTTCAGAAATCACAGATCGCGGTGGTCGGCACCGAGTTACCCGAGGTGGACGACAGCGTCGAGCGCGGCGTCGTCGGGATGCACGTCGAGTTGGGGCTCATCGACGGCTCGACCCTGAGCGGGTCGATTTTTCCCGAAGTGCGCATGGGTCGGCCACGGCTGGTCGACATTCTCAATGACACGAAGCAGGCGTTCATCGCCCTCTTCGGCACGCATCAGCTCCAGATCGTGAACCGCGCGCTCATCGCCCACGCACGCCCGCTCACCTGAAAATGGCCCAGCTCGACCGGTTCCTGTCCGCGATGGTCAGCCATCGCGCAACCGCCCTGCGCCTCGACGAGGGTGCACTCGCCGAGCTGGAGATCGCCGGCGCGGCGCGCCCGGTGACGAAGGCGCCGCTGACCTCCTCACAGGTGCTGCAGCTCCTGCGCGAGGTCGCGCCCGCGGCATCCGGGGAGGCGCTCGGCGCCGGCCAGCCGACGACCTTCGGCTACGTCTCGCAGGAGGGCGCGTTCGCGATCGATGTGCGGCGCGAAGCGTCGCGCTGGCAGGTGCGCATCACGATCGACGAGGGCCGCGAGCGTGACCGGCTGGTCGACCACGCGCGGGATCTCGGAGACGCACGAGGCGCGGCCCAGTCGGCCGCCGCCGCGAATCCGACGCCGCCGGTGTCGAACCCCGCCATCCGGCTCGTCACGGCCACGCATGGTAGCATCGCCGCCGACGCCGACGCGATCGCGCACTTCGATGGGGCCGACCGCGCCCGCGCCATGCTCGACGTCCTGCTGCGGGCCATGGTGGAGAGGGGTGCGTCCGATCTGCACCTGCGCTGCGGTGAGCCGCCTATCCTGCGCCTGCACGGCGAGATGCACCGGCTCGACGAGCCCCCCCTCGAACCCCTCTGGCTCGACGCGATGCTTCGATCGATCATGCCGGAGCGCAACCGTCGCGAGTACTCGGACTCGAACGACACGGACTACGCGTACGAGCTCGAAGGCCTCGCGCGATTCCGCGCCAACGCCCTCAAGGATCGCCGTGGGCCGGCCGCGGTGTTTCGCCAGATCCCCGCGACCGTCGTCACCGTCGAGCAGATGGGCATCTCGCAAGAGGTCCAGAAGCTCTGTCAGTTGAACAAGGGACTCGTGCTCGTCACGGGACCGACAGGCTCCGGCAAGTCGACCACCCTGTGCTCGCTGATCGACCTCGTGAATCGCTCGCGCAGCGACCACGTGATCACGATCGAAGATCCGATCGAGTTCGTGCACCCCAACAAGAAGTGCATCATCACGCAGCGGCAGGTCGGCGTGCATACGGGTTCGTTCAAGAGTGCGCTCCGCGCCGCGCTCCGCGAGGATCCGGACATCATCCTCGTTGGCGAGCTGCGCGATCTCGAGACCGTGTCGATCGCCATCGAGACGGCGGAGACGGGGCACCTCGTGTTCGGAACGCTGCACACCACGACCGCCGCGGGCACGATCGACCGCATCATCGATCAGTTTCCGGCTGACCGGCAGTCGCAGATCCGCGTCATGCTCGCCGAGTCGTTGAAGGGAGTGATCTCCCAGACGTTGTGCAAGAAGGTCGGCGGCGGGCGCGTGGCGGCGCGCGAGGTGCTGCTCTCGATCACCGCGGTGACGAACCTGATCCGCGAGGGAAAGACCTTCCAGATCCCGACGGTGATGCAGACGTCGAAGCGCCTTGGCATGGTGACGCTCAACGACGCGCTGCTCGAGCTGGTGGATGGAGGCCTGATCGAGCCGATGGAGGGCTACGCCAAGGCCGTCGACAAGACGATGTTCCTCACTGCCCTCAAGGCCCGGGGACTGAACACCAGCTTCGCCGAGCAGGAAGCCGCGCCCAAGGAGGCGCCGAAAGCCGCGGCAGGTGGCGCGCGTCGGTAGCGCAACGCGCATCGCGCAGTGCGCATCGCGCAACCCCCAAACACCAACGGGACGCCCTCTGGCGTCCCGTTTTTCATTGATGACCTTCGGATTCGCTCTCCGGCGGCTCTCCGATGCCGCCTACGTTCTGGACTCCTCCTGTCCGTCACTGTCGCTCATCCCGTCCGACGGGGCGGCATCCATCTCGCCCCGGGAGCGCGCGTACTCCTCGCGCTCTGCATACCCATAGCCGCCGAGTACCTCCCCGCCGCGCATGTAGTCGTGACCGTAGCCTCGTCCATGCGGATACTGCACGAGGGCGGGGTCGTGTTCCTGGTTCATCGGACACCTCCTGCTCTGGTTTGGCCGTCGCGTGCATGCTGCATTCAATGGGCCAAACGGTCAAGAGGGAGCCTTGCCGACCCATGCGTAGGTGTAATACCCGAGCTTGTTCGTCAACCGCCATGATTGGTTATACTTCCAGGCTATGCAGATTCGTAATGTCGCCATCATCGCCCACGTCGATCATGGCAAGACCACGCTCGTCGACAAGCTGCTCCGGCAGGCCGGTGCCTTCCGGGACAATCAGGTCGTCGCCGAGCGCGTGATGGATTCCAATCCGCTGGAGCGGGAGCGCGGGATCACCATTCTCGCCAAGAACACCTCCGTGCGGTGGAAGAACACCAAGATCAACATCGTCGACACCCCGGGCCACGCCGACTTCGGCGGCGAGGTCGAGCGCATCCTGCGCATGGTGGACGGCGTGCTCCTCGTCGTCGACGCATTCGACGGCCCGATGCCGCAGACCCGATTCGTGCTGCGGAAGGCGCTGGAGCTGGGACGGACGCCGATCGTCGTGATCAACAAGATCGACCGACCGGGCGCCGATCCGCTGCGCGTGCACGACGAGGTGCTCGATCTGTTCATCGAGCTCGAGGCGGATGAAGCGCAGCTCGATGCACCGGTGGTGTACGCATCGGCCCGCGAAGGTGTGGCGACGAAGGATCTCGACGTCACGCCGGTCGACCTCGCGCCGCTGTTCGACACGATCATCGAGGCCGTGCCCCCCGCGCCGAGCGACACCGCGTCGCCCTTCCAGATGCTCATCTCGACGATCGACTTCTCGCCGTACCTCGGCAGGCTCGGCATCGGTCGCATCGAGCGTGGGACCGTGAGTGTCGGCGACCAGGTGCTGCTGTTGCCGATGGACACGAACCAGAAGCACGAGCAGGCGCGCGTCACGAAGCTGTACGTCTATGATGGGCTCGAGCGCACCGAGGTGCAGAGCGCGGCCGCGGGAGAGATCGTCTCCCTCGCCGGGTTGGAGGGAGTGGAGATCGGGCTCACCGTCACCGACGTCGAGCACCCCGAGCGGCTCGAGGGGATCGCGGTCGAGGAGCCGACCATCAGTGTCGACTTCCTCGTCAACAACTCGCCCTTCGCCGGCAAGGAAGGGAAGTACGTCACGTCGCGACAGCTTCGCGACCGGTTGTACAAGGAGCTCGAGCGGAACGTCGCGCTGCGGGTCGAGGACACCGATTCCACCGACACGTGGACGGTGAGCGGGCGCGGCGAGCTGCATCTCTCGATCCTCATGGAGACCATGCGGCGCGAGGGTTACGAGTTCCAGGTGTCGCGGCCGCGCGTGATCATCAAGAGCGGTGTGAGCGGCGAGCGGCTCGAGCCGTACGAGGAGCTCGCCATCGACGTGCCCGAGGACTATCTCGGCGCGGTGATCGAGAAGCTCGGCCCGCGTCGCGGCGAGATGATCGAGATGAAGAATCCGGGGCAGGGCCTCGTGCGCGTGCTCTACCGGATCCCGGCACGCGGACTGTTCGGCTACCGCTCGGAGTTCCTGACCGACACGCGCGGGACGGGCATCATGCACCATCGTTTCCTCGAGTACGGCGCGTGGGCGGGGGCACTGGCGACGCGCTCGCGCGGGACGCTGGTCTCGATGGAGAATGGCACGATCATCGCGTTCGCTCTGGCGGCCTTGCAGGAGCGCAGCACGCTCTTCGTGGCGCCGGGCGAGCCGGTGTACGAGGGGATGATCGTCGGTGAGAATTCGCGTCCGGGAGACATGGACGTGAATCCCACGAAGGAGAAGAAGCTCACGAACATGCGGACGACGGGGACGGACGAGAACATTCGTCTTGAGCCACCCCGGGAGTTGACGCTGGAAGGAGCGCTAGAGTATATCGAGGACGACGAGCTGATCGAGGTGACGCCGCGGTCGATTCGATTGCGGAAGCGTCTTCTCGCACAGAGCGATCGGAAGAAGATTTCGCGAGAAGCCAAGCGGGAGCGCGCGGCACTGTAGCGACTCGTCGCGGGATCCCATCCCCTCCCCATTCGGAGATCACAGCAATGCCGGACCTGTTCGAGATGTCGGAGTCGCGAGGCGCGTTGAGCGACATCGACTCGCTGTCGCTGTCGCCAGGCGACGCCGACGCCGACGATCTCGATGACGAGGACCTCGACGACGAGGACCTGGACGACGAGGACGACGACCTCGAGTTCGACGACGACGACGACCTCGACGACGAGGACGAGGATGACGACGAGGATGAGGATGAGGACGACGACGAGGAGGATGACGACCTCGACGACGATCTGGATGACGAGGAGGACGATTTCGTCGATCTCGATGACGACCTCGACGGGTCGGACGACGACGAGGACGATCGTCCGGGGCGTCCGTTCGACGAGTCGTGACGGCGAGGTCTCAGAGTGAAGATGATGCGCGCCGCCACTTGAAGAACGCGGCGGCGCGGCTAGATTTCGTCTTCCCCGGAGCGTCGGGGATGGGCGAAGCTGATTGACAATCGAGTGTGTGATGTCGTGTGATGGCTCTCGTTTGAGCCGCGGCGATCGTGTGCCGCGGCGAGAGATCGATTCACGAATATTGATTCCGGATGCGATCTTTGGATCGATCCGAAGGTCGCGTTCGGCGAGCTAGTTGAATTCTCTTGGAGAGTTTGATCCTGGCTCAGGACGAACGCTGGCGGCGTGCTTAACACATGCAAGTCACGGGGGGGTCGCAAGACCTAACCGGCGAACGGGTGCGTAACACGTGACCAACCTGCCCTCGTGTGGGGGATAGCCGGGCTAACGCCCGGGTAATACCGCATACGTTCTGTTCAGGGAGTCCTGGAGAGAGGAAAGCGCCGGCAACGGCGTGCACGGGGAGGGGGTCGCGGCCTATCAGCTAGTTGGCGGGGTAACGGCCCACCAAGGCGACGACGGGTAGCTGGTCTGAGAGGATGGCCAGCCACATTGGGACTGAGAGACGGCCCAGACTCCTACGGGAGGCAGCAGTGGGGAATCTTGCGCAATGGTCTAACGACTGACGCAGCGACGCCGCGTGTGGGAGGAC
>JBJMNN010000166.1:0-10841 GCA_045804245.1 Gemmatimonadaceae bacterium
ACACAATATACCTACACGACCCTCAACCGAACTAACTCGACGACGTCCTTCGCGCCGACGACCAGCACGTTCGCCGCGGTGGGGGTGACGGTGACGGCGCGCTGCGGGACGCGCAGTGCCTTCGCCTGGACGCCCGCCTCGACGCGCACGCGCACGAACTGCCCGGGTACGAGGGTACGCTGCGGGTTCGGAAACTCGGCGCGCATCGCCCCGGTGCCGGTGGCCTCGTCGAAGCTCATGTCGACGAAGTTCAGCTTCCCCGGCATGCGATACGGCGTGCCATCCTCCAGCACGAGCCGCGCGGTCATCTGCCGCGCCGCGGGCGCCTGCACCATCCCCGACGCGATCTTGTTGCGGAACGCGAGGACGTCGGAGCTGGACTGCGAGAAGTTGGCGTAGATCGGGTCGATCTGCTCGATGACGGTCATGAGCGTCCCCGCGCCGGCGCTGACGAGCGCACCCTCGGTGACCTGGGCACGACCGGCGCGGCCGGAGATCGGCGCTCTGACGGTGGTGTAGCCGAGGCTGAGCCGCACCGCGGCGAGCTCGGCGCGGCGCTGCGCCACGTCGGCCTCCGCGGTGCGCAGCCGCGCGACGGCCGCATCGTACTCCTGCTGGCTGAGTGCCTGCTGAGCGACGAGGCCCTTGTACCGGTTCACGTCCTGCGTCGCATTGGCGGCGGTGGCCTGCGCCTTCACCAGCCCCGCCTGCGCCGCGCTCGCCCGCGCGCGGAGCTCGCGTGGATCGATCTCGAACAGCGGCTGGCCCTCGCGCACGTCCGTGCCTTCGGTATAGAGGCGGCGCTGCACGATGCCGTCCACCCGTGCGCGCACCTCGGAGATGCGCACGGCCTGGAGGCGCCCCGGTAGCTCGATCACGTTGGCGATCGGTTCGGTCCCTACGGTGACGACGCGGACTTCGGGCGGGGGCGGTGCGGCTGGGGGGGCAGACTTGGAGCAGGCCGCGACGAGCAGCGCGGCGCCGAGGCGCCGCGCGTGGTTGGAGATGGTCATCGAGGGAGAATAGTGATCGCTCGGGCGGGCGACCACCCTGCGCGCCGTTTTCTCCTGTCACACTTGCCCGAAGGAACGCGCCGATGCAGTCTGACGTTCCGCAACCGCTGACCATGGCGACCGATATCCAGGCCCCGAGCGCTCACATCGTCCCCCGCACCGACTCGGAGCCCGACGCGATCGCGGCGCACCGCTGGCCGTTCAGCGTGACCATCGTGATCGCGGCGCTCGACGAGGGCGCCACGATCGGCAGCGTCGTGGAGCGGACGCGCGCGGTCTGCCCCGACGCCGAGATTCTCGTCGTCGACGATGCGTCGACCGACGACACCGCCGCGCGCGCCGAGGCCGCGGGGGCGCGAGTGATCCGCCGGCCGTACACCCTGGGCCAGGGCGCGGGGGTGAAGACCGGCGTCCGCACCGCTACGGGGGACGTCATCGTCCTCCTCGACGGCGACGGCCAGCACGACCCCGCGGACATCCCTCGGCTGCTCGAGCTGATCGGCCCCTACGATCTCGTGATCGGCGAGCGCGATCGGGCCGGGCAGCAGAACGCTGTGCGGTGGGTCGGCAACAGCGCGCTCAATCGGCTCGGCAGCTATCTGGTGGGGATCCCGATGCGCGACCTCACATCGGGGTTCCGTGCGATGCGACGGCACGTGATGCTCGACGTGCTCCACCTGCTTCCGAACCAGTACTCCTGGTCCACCACGAGCGCGATCGCCTTCGCCAAGGCGGGTTTCCACGTGCGCTTCGAGCCGATCATCGTGCGGCGCCGCGAGGCGGGGAAGAGCTCGCAGAAGCTGATGCGCAACGGGATCCGTTTCCTGCTCATCATCCTGCGCGTGGCGACGCTGTTCAGCCCACTGCGGATCTTCTTCCCGATGTTCGTGCTGCTCGAGGCGCTCGCGGTCGTCGGCTATCTGTGGTCGGTCGCCGCCGGCGCGCCGAAGCTGCATCTGCCGCCGTCGACCGTCATGTTCTTCCTCGGCGGGCTCGTGCTCTTCTTCTTCGGGCTCATCTCGGAGCAGATCGCTCACCTGCGCTTCCGGTCGCCGGAAAGCTGGCTCACGGTCGGACCGCCGCGCCGGTGAGCCATCGGGTGCGCTGGCTCACCCGCCTCATCGGGCCGGCGGTCCTCGCGTACTTCCTCGCCACGAGCGATCTGCACCGCATCGCGTCGATCCTCCGTGAGGTGCGCTGGACGCCGCTCGTGCTCTCGCTCGCGCTCTTTCCCGGCGTCGTCGTCACCAAGGCGTGGCGCTGGCGGAGACTGATCCGCGATCTCGGGATGCCGACGCCGTCGTTCGGGCGCGCCGCCACGCTCTTCCTCATCGGGCAGTTCGCCGGAGCCGCGACCCCCGGGCAGACGGGCGACTTCGTTCGCGCGTGGTACCTGCGCGAGCGGGGAGCCGCGCTCTCGACGGCGCTGTTCAGCGTCCTGTTCGACCGGTTGCTCGACTTCCTGCTGCTCGCGCTGCTCAGCCTCGTGGGGCTGGTGGCGTTTCTCGACGTCTTTCCGCCCGCGATGCATCCGGCCATCCTCGCGTCGACGGTTGGATTCGCCGCGGCGATGGTGATCGTCGTCCCCGCACTGATGGCGCGCCGGTCGCGCCGCGCGCTGCTCGCAGGCATTCGCCGCGTCGTGCCTGCGTCGCTGGCGCAGCGCATCGCGCGCTGGCAGGAGCTGCTCGACTCGCTCGAGGTGCATGCGCCGCTCGTGCTCGCGCTGCTCGGCGCGACCGTCGCGGCGACGGCGGTGGTGATGGTGCGCATCTGGCTGCTCTTCCGCGCCCTCGACGTCATCGTGCCGGCGACGCTGCTCGTGGCGTCGGCGGCATTGATCTCGATCCTCCAGACGCTTCCGGTGAGCGTGGCGGGAGTCGGCGTGCGCGACGCGGTCCTCGTCGCCGCGCTGGCGCGGTACGGATACCCGGCGGAACGCGCGCTCGCGCTGTCGGCGCTCTTCCTCGTGCTCGTGATCGAGCAGATGCTCATCGGCTTTCTGGTCACGATGCACCATCCACTCGGCGTGAGCGCGGCTGCGGAGCCGAAGTCCGCCGCGACGCGCGGCGACGGAGTGCCACCGTGAGCGTGACGCGACGCGAGCGAGCGCAGTTGTTCGGACTCTGGCTCGGGCTCGCGGCGCTCCGCTGGCTCGCGGCGCTCCCCGTGCGCCAGCCGCGGATCTTCCGCGACGAGCTGCTGCACTGGCAGCTCGCGCAGTCGTTCGTGTCGCACCGGCCCTTTCTCGTCTCGGGCGAGGTGGTGGACTACCCGGCGTTGTTGTATCCGGCGCTGCTGAGTCTCGGGCTGCACATCGGCGATGCGCACCTCGCCTTTCAGGTCGCGCACGCGCTGAACGCGTTGATGGTGAGCGCGGTGGTGTTCGCCGGCTACGCGCTGGCGCGGGAGCTCGGCGGTCATCGCGAAGCGCTCGCCGCCGCCGCGCTCGCCGGCCTCGCGCCGGGTGGCGTGTATTCCGTCTTCATCATGGAGGAGAACCTCTACTACCCGCTGTTCGTGGCGAGCTGCTGGCTGTGCTGGCGCATGCTGGTGCAGGGCCGCGTACGTGACGCGGCATGGTGCGCCGCCGCGCTCTCGCTCACCTACTTCGCCAAGCCGCTCGCCCTGCCGCTCGCCGTGGCGTACGTGGCGGTACTGGTGCTGTGGGCGACGACGCAGCTTCGCGTCGAGGAGCGCAACACGCGCGCGCGGATCGCGGCAGTCGCGGTACGCCTCGCGCCGGCGGCGGCGTTCCTCGTCGTGCTCCTGGTGCGACACGCGCTCACCGCTCGCGGCGTGGACGCGTCGCAGTCGGGGGTCGTGCTCGGGCGGTTCTACACCGACGAGCTGGGAGGCGCGCTGGTGCCTCCGATCAAGCCGATGGCGCGCGTGACGCTGTCGCTCGCGATCGCGCTCGCGCTCGGCGTGGGGATCGCGCCGGCGGTGGCGCTGCTGGGCAGTTGGCGTGAGCAGCGCGACGACAGCCGGCGGCTCTGGCTCGCGCTGCTGGCGGTCGGCGTGACGGCGATCTACGTGCTGGCGGCGGCGCGGCACACGATGGTGATCAATCCCGTCCCGAAGATTCACGAGCGCTACATCTTCGCCGTCGGCCCGATGTTCCTCGCGCTGTTCATCACGGCGAAGCGTCCGCTCGGCGTGGCACCGATCGTGGCAGCGTTCGTCTTGATCGCCGCGATCCTCGCGCGGATTGCCGAAACGACGCTGCCCTCGAACACCTGGGTGAATGCTCCGAGCCTCCTGCTCCCGTGGCTGGTGTACACGAAATCGAGCCGGCTCGTGGCGGGACTGCTCGTCGGCGCCGGCGCGGCGGTCGTCTGCTATGCGACGCGGTCGCGCGTGCGCATGCACGGCGCGCTGCGATTCGGCGTGCTCGCGGGAGCGATCGTGCTGCTGAACGTCGCCTGGTACGCGTTCATCTACCACATCCAGGCCAACCTCGCCCCCGTGGAGCGGAGTGTGCGGCGGCTCGAGATGCTTCCGGCCGACGCGCGCATCACGACCGTCGTGCCGGCACACGCCGACCCGATGGCGGCGCTCTCGTCGTACGGAAAGTTCTGGCTCGGCGATCGCGTCACCGTGTACTGGACGGGAACGGCGAGGCCACCGTGGTACGTTGACGTGAGCGGTGCGGCGTCCGATGTGGTCGCGCGCACGAAACCGACGTACCTCGTCGGTCTCGCTGGACTCCAGGCTCTATGCCCGGCTGGGTCGGTGCTCCCCGATTTCGAAGCGTCGGACCGCCTCTCAGTGCAGGTGGTGGCCGTGCCGACGACGGGATGTGCGCCGCCGGCGCGCTGACATTGACCGTCGTGCGCCCGTCTCTAGATTCGCGCTGCGTACGCTCCCTCCCGATCGTCGCTCTCTCGGAAACTTCATGACTTCACCGGCCGACCGCGTCATCGGCCGACTGATCGCCGACCGCTATCGCGTCGTCGCGCTCGTCGGCAGCGGCGGCATGGGCGAGGTCTATCGCGCGGAGCACATCGGCCTCAAGCGGCCCACCGCGCTGAAGTTCATGCGCCCCGCGTTCGGCCAGGACGCCGATGCACTCGCCCGATTCCGGCGCGAGGCGGAGCAGGCGAGCCGGATCTCGCATCCCAACGTCGCAGCGATCTACGATTTCGGCGACGCCGGCGACGGCCACGTCTTCCTCGCGATGGAGTTCATCGAGGGGGAGTCGCTCGCCGACTCGATCGCACGCCGCGGCCGACTCGAGCCCACCGAGGCAGCGCACATCATCCTCGGCGCGGCGGCAGGACTGGCCGCGGCGCACCGGCGCGGGATTCTCCATCGCGACCTCAAGCCGGCGAACATCATGCTCGCCGCCGAGTGCGGGCCCGACGCGGAGAAGGATTCGCACGCCCTCGGCATGGTGAAGCTGGTCGACTTCGGCATCGCGCGGTCGATCATGGGCGACATCAAGCCCCTCGACGCGGCGGGCGCCGCGCATGCCGCATCGCCGCTGACGCGCACCGGGATGGTGCTCGGCACTCCCGCCTACGCGAGCCCAGAGCAGCTGGCCGGCGAGCCGCTCGATGCGCGCTCCGACCTGTACTCGCTCGGCCTCATCGCCTTCGAGGCGCTCACCGGCCAGCCCGCGTTCGCCACGACCAACGCCCGCGAGCTCATCGCCCATCGTCTGCTCGGCAGCCCGCGCGCCGTGCGCGACGTCGTGCGCGGCGGCGAGGCGCCGTGGGCGGAAGCGGTGCAGCCCGTGCTCGACCGCGCGCTCTCGTCGGATCCGGCGAAGCGCTATGCCGACGCGCTGACCTTCGCGACGGAGTTCGCCGCGGCGCTCGGCGTCACGCCCACGACGCCGAGCGCATTCGGGGCGAGCACATCGGCGGATTCACGCGACATCACGCCGGCGGCGACACCGGCGCCTGCGCAGGATCCGCGACGTCGCACCGTGGTGCAGGGCCTCGTGATCGGGGGCGTGCTGCTCGTCGGTGCCATTCTATGGAAGAGCGTCGCGCGCGACTCGGCGCAGCCGACGCCGTCGCCCGCATCATCGGTCACCGCGCCGGCAGTGCAGCGGCTCGCCGTGCTGCCGTTCGAGAACCTCGGCCGCGCCGAGGACGCCTATGTCGTCGACGGGCTCTCGGACGAGATCCGGAGCAAGCTCGCCGGCGTGCCGGGCGTGCAGGTGATCGCTCGGTCCAGCTCCAACCAGTACCGCGCGACGACGAAGCCGCTGCAGGACGTCGCACGCGAGCTGGGCGTGCGGTATCTGCTCACCGGTACGGTGCGCTCCGAGTCGGCTGCGGCGGGCAAGCCGGCGCGCGTGCGCGTGACGCCCGAGCTCGTCGAGATCACTGCAGGCACTACCGCGCCGGCGAGCCGGTGGACGAACACGCTCGACGCGACGATGGCCGACGTCTTCGCGATGCAGGCCGATATCGCGAGCCGCGTCGTGGGAGCGATGAACGTCGCCCTCGCCGGCGGCACGCGCACGTACCTCTCGGAGGTGCCGACGCACGATCCCGCGGCATACGACGCGTATCTTCGCGGCAAGGAGATCGTGAAGACGGACCCGGTGGATCTGCGACGCCGGCTCCGCTACTTCCGTCAGGCGGTCGCGCTGGATTCGTCGTTCGCGCTCGCCTGGGTCGAGCGGTCACGCGTCGCCTCGATCCTGTTCTCGAACGCAGTTCCGGATCCCGCACTGGCGGGCGAAGCGAAGACGTCGGCCGAACGGGCGATCGCGCTCGCTCCACAGCAGGGCGCCGGCTACGGCGTGCTGGCGACCTATCGCAATCTCGTCGAGCAGAATCCGGTCAGCGCCCTCGAGGCGGCGTAGCGCGCGCAGGCGCTCTCACCGGGCGACCCGGAGCTGCTGCGTCCACTCGCCATCGCCGAGCGACAGCAGGGACGGGTCGCCGAATCGCTGCGCGACATGCGCGCGGCGGCCGAGCGTGATCCGCGCAACGCGACGACCGTGCACCTGCTGGCCGACGCGCTGCTCTGGGCGAGACACTACGACGAGGCGCGCGACGCGGCCGACCGCGCGCTGGCCCTCGCACCCGATGTCTCGGAGATGATCGAGGGCCGTGCGATGATCTCGCTCGCGCGCGGCGACCTCGCGGATGCGCGGCGCGTGCTCGCGTCCGCGCCGCCGAGCGTCGACCGCGCGGTGCTCGCCGCGGCGGTGGCGATGTACTACGACCTGCCCTGGCTCCTCGACGACGCCGAGCAGCGGCGGCTGCTCGCCCTCGGTCCGGACGCCTTCGACGGCGACCGCATGTCCTGGGCATGGTCGCTCGCCCAGACGTACGCGCTGCGCGGAGATGCGGCGCGAACACGCGTCTACGCCGAGAGCACCGTGGTGGCGGTGGACGAGCAGCTGCGCAGCGCGCCGAACAATCCGCAGCGTCATCTCGTGCGCGGCCTGGCGCTCGCCGCGCTCGGCCGCGCGGCGGACGCTGTCGCGGCAGGGACCCGCGGATTCGCGCTGCAGCGGCAGCGGTGGACCGCGACGAACGGTCCGTACGCGCAGCATCAGCTCGCGCGGATCTACATGATGGCGGGCGACCGCGCGAAGGCGATGGATCTGCTCGAACCGCTGCTCGGCATGCCGTACTATCTGTCGCCGGCGTGGCTCAGGATCGATCCGACGTTCGCGCCGCTGAAGGGCGACGCACGGTTCGAGCGGCTCGCGGCGTCGGCGCCGATGGTGTTCGCGCGGCAGCCCTCCGGGCGCTACCGCTCGCTGCTCGTGCCGAGCGCTCCACGGATCTTGCGCAGATGATGCCACGCGTGCCCGACCGCGTGGTCCTCGAGCATGAACTGGCAGGTGCGCGGCCCGTCTGAGTTGAGCGAGAGCGCGGCGGCGGTGTCGAGCTGATCGTCGCTGAGTGCGCGCACGGCAGCGGCGGCGGCGGTGCTGTTGTTTCGCAAGAGATCCAGCGCCTCCTGCTTCGTCACCTTGTCGAAGCTCCGCGCATGGTCCGCGTTCATCTCGGCCACCCCGGCCCAGGTGACGCCCTCGACTGGCTCGCCCCTGGCCAGCTGCTGCGCCAGCGTGATCTCGACCGGATACATCGTTCCGACGTGATGGACGATGACGCCGATCTTGCGGTTGTCGTGGGGAACACGGATCTGCCACTGCTCGTCGGACAGGCCCTGCGCGAGGGAGGCGAGCTGGCGAACGCCTTCCTCGAGGCGCTGGGCGAGTTTTTCGCTTCGTGTGCTCAATGTCGGACTCGTGGCTCGGGTGATGGATTCGAGGTCGGGGCGCCCAGAGGTCGGGGGCGCCCTATTGTAGTCTGGCGCGCGTGTGGGCGCCAACGCGATATTGCCGTCGCGTGAGCCCGCTCCCGTTCGAGGTCTTCTCCTTCCGCTCCGTGGGCGACGCCGTCGCCCGCGCGCTGCGCGTCGACCAGTCGCCCGACTGTCGAATCGTCAACGGCCGCACAGTGATCACCTTCCGGCGACTCGGCGCCGCGCGGTGGCCGGAGGCGCAGCAGATGGAGTTCGCGCAGCGCGCCGCCGCCGTGGCGCGCGCCGTGTTGACCGACGACCCTCGGCGTCAGCTCAAGCGGGGAGCGACACGGGCGATTGTCATCGCGTTCAAGGACGCGGCCGTGGTCCAGGGATGCGAGGTGACGGCGCGGTGGGAGTGTATCGTGCCGGGGCAGCGATAGGCCCACGCAAGGACATCAGGCACGAAAACACGACGGCCCCTCGCGGGGCCGTCGCTCGTTCGTCGTTCGCGTCGATGAGTCAGGGCGCGTCGGGGGCGATCAGCGTCGGATAGAACGCCAGGAACTGGGCGTGGAATTCCGCCGACGTAAGGATGTGACCCTGCTTCTGCGCCTCGTCCGCCAGCGTGAATCCGAACTGCGCGGCCTTCATGCGCTGATTGGGTGTTCCGTGGTGTCCGGCATCGGTGAACTCGCAGTCACCGATCTGATAGAAGATTTGCAGGAACTGCTCGACGCGCTTCTGGTTCATCGCCCCACCGCGCGCGTGCGTCAGAAAGTAGGCCGACATCGCGTCGGCCATCAGCTCGCTGTAGCGCGTCCGCTCGGGCCGCGTCACCGCACCGAGGTCGTCGAAGTAGTCGTTCTCGAACTGGATCTGGTGCGCGTACTCGTGCGCGAAGATCGCCTGCGGCGCGACGTCGCTGAATCCGATCGAGGCGAACGCTTCGAGGATGCCGTCGCCCATGACGATCTTGTCGGGGAGGCCGTCGAACCGGAACGACACCGAGTTGAACGTCCAGAAGGCGTAGTTGCCGCCGTTCATCGTCGTCGACGTGCGCAGTGCGTTGCGCACGAGACCCGCGTAGAAGTCCGAGGTCGGCTTGTCGAGGCCGAACACCGCCTGATACGTGGCCGAGACGCGCTGCACGTCGAGCAGCATCGTGCCGTGCATGCCGAGGACCTGGATCTGCGACGAGGGAATGTCCCAGAAGCTCTTCACGTCACGCTCGGTCTTCGCCATGACCCTCGTGAACTCGCCGTTGTAGCCGAACGTCTGCGGTGCCGCTGTGGTCTGGAAGAAGAGCGCCTCGTACGTCGGGACGAGATCCGCCGCGAGGTCGTACATCAGCCAGAACCGATCTGCCTCGGCGGCGCTCGCGGACAGCGTGCGAACGATCTCGCCTTCCACGACGTCGATGACGGGCGATCCGCTGGAGCAGACGTAGTCGCCGGGGTTGATCGCGCGCCTGCCATACTCGGAGAACAGCCGGTCGCCGGAGGGCGCCGTCGCCGGCAGCGTCAGCCGCGTACCGGCCGCGAGCGAGTGGAGCGAAGCGCTGGGCGCGAGCGGGGCAGACGCGGGCGACGTGATGGGCTCATGACAGGCCGCGACGAACACCGCAGCCAGGAGCGACCCCAGCGCGAGGGACCTTCTCGACATCTGTACCTTCCGGGAGTGAGCAGGGGACGGAGGGGCGCCCGCACGCGGGGCGCGAGGGACCAAATGTTTTCGGAGAGGGTTGCCTCGTCAAGAGCGCCGGACCGTGACTCGCTACTCCCGACCGTAGTCGCGGAATACCTCAGCGCACGCGCCTGCCGCGCGATACCGTCGTGCCGTCCTCGATGCGCACCTCGAACCCCGTCGCCCGGTCGCTCGACATCGAGAACGCCATGACGATGCCCGATTGGGACCACCACTGGCCGTGATCAGCAAGCGACCGTTGGGGCGCCCGGCTTGCGGTAAGAGCAACTCGACTGCACGACGTTCGGGAAGACGGCGGCGCGACCGCGCGCGACGGGACGGTAGTACTCGACGGTGATCGTGGTGTTGCCGACGAACTGCGCGACGACGCCCATCTCGCTCAGTCGCCCCTGCGCCGACGGGAGCCGCTACGGCTTCGTGATGTGGAAGGATGCGTCGCCGCTCGCTTCGCTGAACTTGAGGCGCACCGTCCAGGTCCCGGGCACGCCCGGCGCCGTCGTGAACGTGCCGTTCTCGCCAAGCGAGCGCTGGTACACCTGCGCCCCCGAACCGTCCGCGATGAACAGCGTCGCGGTGCCAGTCAGCACGTTCGGCGACTGGATGACCTTCGCGGCGCTGCCGTCGCTCTGCCACGAGTAGACGACGTCGCTCGTGAACTCGGTCAGACCGGTGACCTGATACGCGAAATCGTTGCGGATGTTGATGATCTGCGGCTGATACAGCGGCTCGGTGACGACGCGCGTGTCGCACGCGGCGAGCAGCGCGAGTGCGAGCAGAGAGCGCGGAGCGAAGAGGCGAGTGCGTGGCACGGGGACCTCGTACGTGAGAGTTCCTGATGGGCGCGCCCAACGAGCCGCTTCCCACCGAGACAAATTACCAACTTCGTCGCCGGCCGCG
>JBJMNN010000167.1:0-6235 GCA_045804245.1 Gemmatimonadaceae bacterium
GACTACGCTCGGCATCGAGACTCGTGCACCCGACGCGGAGATCCTCTCCAGCCACGACTTCAAAATCTTTGAGGGTCCGACAGAGAGATCTTTCCGCCACAGATCCGGCCTCTTCCGTCAGATCGCCCTCAAGGATCCGCGGTCCGTCGCTTTCGCTACGCCAGAAAGAATCGACCTCTACGCCGCCGCCGGTTTTGGGTCGTGGCGCGCGTAGGCGTCCATGCCGATCCCGAGATACACGGTGAACAGCACCAGTGCCGCCGAGACGAGGAAGGGGAGGCTGGTGCTCCTGTCGAACAGGAACCCGAACAGGATCGGGAACAGCACTCGCGCCACGCCGCCGAACGTCTGCTGCACGCCCATGTACATGCCGCGCTCCCTGCTCGAGATCACGCGCGACAGCAGCGACGTCACGCACGGGAAGGTGAACGCGGTGCCGAGCGGGAGAAACGCGACGGCGATCGCGAGCGGCAGGTACGGCAGCAGCGCGACCGCGCGCCACGGGAGCACGTTGCCGAACATCGCGGCGACGCCGGCGGGATCGGCGAGCGGTCGGATGAACGCCAACAGCGCAATCCCGGTGGCGAGTAAGACGGTGCCGATGCGCGACAGCCGCGCCTCCCCGTATCGGTCGACCATCCGCCCGAGAATCAGGGCGCGCGTCAGCACGCTCAGCGTCCCCATGTAGGCGAAGAAGAAACCGATCGTCTGCTCGGTCACGCCGAACCGCGCCGACAGCAGGAGCGCGAGCATCGACGTCACCCCCTGAAACGCGCCGATCGCGATGGCGTAGATCCAGATCAGCCTCGACGCCGGCGCCGCCGAGTGGCTCACCACGCGGACGATCGCGTCGCGGGACCGCGCGCGCTGCGTGCCATCGGCCTTCGATTCCGCCGCCTCCGTCATGTCGCGCGACTCGTTCAGATACCGCCAGGCGAAGACGATGTTCAGCGTGCACAGCGCCGCGGCGACGAGTCCCGGTCCGCGCGCACCCATCGTGTGCGTCGCCGATCCGAGCAGCGGGCCGAGCGCGACACCGGCGTTCGTCGCCGCAGAGAGCCAGCCGAGTGCTCCCGCTCGTTCCTCCGGCGCGGTGGCGTCGGCGACGTACGCCTGGATGACGCTCACCGTCCCGCCCCCGGCGCCCTGCACGATGCGCGACAGGAAGAGGAAGAACATCGGATGCGGCAGCGAGAGCGCGAAGGCGAAGATGATGTACGCGATCACCGACGCGCCGAGGCCCACCAGCAGCGCCGGCCGCCGGCCGTACGCGTCGGAGAACCGTCCCCACATCGGCGCGCTGATGAGCTGCGCGACCGCGAACGAGCTCACGAGCGTGCCGACCACCAGTCCCCCGGCGCCGAGCGACTTGGCGTAGAAGGGCAGGAGGGGAAGCACCATCAACAGCCCCACCATGTCGATGAAGGCCGTGATCATCAGGATCCACAGCTTGCTGCGACTGCTCGTCGACAACGCCATCGTGCCTGTCCTATCTATCCGTCATTCGATCGACGTCTTTCCGAGTGCGGCGGGCGCCACGGCGCGTCCCACCACACCCGCGAGCGCGACGATCGTCAGCGCATACGGTATCATCTCCACGAACTGCGACGGGATCGCCTGCGTTCCCTGCAGCTGGATCTGCAGCGTCTCCGCCGCCGCGAACAGCAGGCACGCCAGGCCGGCGCGCAGCGGGTCCCACCGTCCGAAGATCGTCGCCGCGAGCGCGATGAAGCCGCGCCCCGCCGTCATCCCATCGGTGAACTGGTGCTGGTCGAGGGCGAGGTACGCCCCACCGAGCCCGGCCAGCATCCCGCTCACGAGCACCGCGAGATAGCGCACCCGCGCGACCGGCACCCCCACCGACGCCGCCGCGGCCGGATGCTCGCCTACCGCCCGAACTCGAAGCCCGAACGGTGTCCGGTACAACAGCCAGGCGGCTGTCGGGATCACGAGGATTCCCAGCCAGACAACGGGGTTCTGCACCAGCGCGCCGAAACCCGTGCCACTTCCCTGCACGGTGAATCCCGCCACGCGCGGCGAGTTGGACGACGAGTCGAAGAACAACCGCAGAAGAAACCTCGTCAGCCCGATGGCCAATAGATTGATCGCGATTCCCACCACCACCTGATCGGCTCGGAAACGAATCGCGCTCACGGCGTACAGCAGCGCAAGCACGGCGCCGCCCGCCAGCGCAGCCAGCACCCCGACGAACGGAGAGCCGCTCGCATAGCTCGCGGCGACGGCGCAGAACGCGCCGCCGAGCATGTAGCCCTCGAGCGTCAGCGCGATCAGCCCCGCGCGCTCGCTCATCACACCCCCCGCCGCGGCGAGCAGATACGGAATCGCGATGCGCAGCGTCTGCGCCAGAAAGGCGAGTGCGATCATCGCTCCGTACTCCGTCGCGCGCCGATGAGCAGCCGTCGCACCTCGGGCACCGACGTCGCCACGGCGAGGATCACCACCGCCTGCAGCACGTCCACCATCTGCTTCGGCACGAGCGCGTTCACCGCGAGTCCACCCTGCGAGAGTGTGGCGAACAACAACGCCGCCAGGCCGATGCCGATGGGATGGCTGCGGCCCACCAGCGCGACGGCAATGCCGAGGAAGCCGGCGCCGGTCGCGAACCCTTCTTCATAGTAGTGCTTGTAGCCGAGCACGTAGTTCAATCCGCCGATGCCGGCGATCGCTCCAGACATCGCCAGGGCACGCCACGTGACGCTCCCGACGTGCACCCCGGCGTACTCCGCCGCGTGCGGCTGCAGTCCCACGGCGCGCAGCTCGAACCCGCGCCGCGTGCGGAACAGAAACCAGCCGAACGCGAACGCCGCGAGCAACGCGAGCAAAATCGTCGCGTTGGCCGCCGAGCCCTGGAACGACCGCACGAAGTCCGACACGCGCGGCAGCGCACCGCTCCCGATCTCCGCCGTGTGCAGCGTGTCCGGCACGTGCAGTCTGGTCGACGTGAGATAGTTCAAGAGGGCGAGCACGATGAAGTTGAGCATGATGGTGACGATCACTTCGTGCGCGCCGAACCGCGCCTTCAACACACCGGGCACCGCGCCCACCACGCCTCCGCCGAGCGCCGCCGCGAGAATGAAGATCGGGAGACAGAGCAGCGACGGGATCCCCGCCGGCAGCAGCAATCCGACGAGCGCCGCGCAGAATCCCCCAGCCGCCAGCTGGCTCTCCGCGCCGATGTTGAACAATCCTGCGCGCAGCCCGAGCCCGACCGCGAGCCCGGTGAACACCAGCGTCGTCGCCTTGTAGAGGACCTGTCCAAACCCGTACGCATTCCCCCACGTGCCCTCGAGGAGCAGCCGATACACCGCACCGGGCGACTGGCCGAAGGTGAGGATCAGCACATCCCCCACCACCGCGGCGAGCAGCAGGGCGACGAGCGGCGGCAGCACCGCCTCCTCGATCGCCGCGCGGCGTGACGCGCGGTCGCTCGTGGCGGACGTCGCGACGGGCGTCGGCGTATCGCCGCTGACGCGGACTATCGTCGGATCGGTCGTGCTCATGCGGCGCGCTCCGCGCCGGTCATGTAGGGGCCGAGCGTTTCGGGGGAGGCGTCGCTCCGCGGGAGCAGCGCGACGATCCGGCCACCGTACATCACCGCGATGCGGTCCGACAGCGCGAGCACCTCGGCGAGGTCCGCCGAGACGAGCAGCACCGCCTTCCCCTGGTCGCGCGCCTCGCGCAACCGCGCGTGGATGAACTCGATGGCGCCGACGTCGACACCGCGCGTCGGCTGCGCGGCGAGCAGCACCTTGAAGTCGCGCGACATCTCGCGCGCGACGACGACCTTCTGCTGATTGCCCCCCGAGAGCGAGCGCGCCGGCAGCGAGGGATCGGTGGGACGGATGTCGTAGCGCGTGATGAGCGAACGCGCATGCTGAAGCATGCGCGAACCGTCGAGCGCCGCGCCGCGCGTGAAGCGGTGCTGCTGGCCGAGGATCAGGTTCTCGGCGACGGAGTAGTCGAGCACCAGCGCGCGGTCGTGTCGGTCCTCGGGGATGTGCGACAGCCCCGCGTCGCCGCGTCCGCGGACGTCGAGCGGCATCAGGTCGAGACCGCCCAAGTTGACCGTACCCGTCGCGGCGCGCAGACCGGCGATCGCTTCGATCAGTTCCGTCTGGCCGTTGCCCTCCACGCCGGCCAGTCCGAGGATCTCGCCGGGCGCGATGCTGAACTCGATGTTCCGCACCACCTGCTGTCCGGTCCCGCCGAGGACGGATAGACCGCGCACCTCGAGCATCGCCGGCATCGCGCCGAGCTCCTGCGCGGCGGGCACGCCCGCGTACTCCGCATCGAGCGCGAGAGCGACGTCGCGCCCGACCATCGCGCGCGCGATGGCCTGCGGCGTCGTGCCCGCGGTCGGCATGCGCGCGACCGTGCGGCCGGCGCGCATCACCGTGATCGTCTCCGAGAGGTCGATCACCTCGTCGAGCTTGTGGGTGATGAGCACGATCGTGTCGCCCTGGTCGCGCAGGGCGCGGAGCACCGACCACAGCTCCTGCACCTCGGGGGGCGAGAGCACGGCGGTGGGCTCGTCGAGCACGAGGATCTTCGCGCCGCGATAGAGCGTCTTGAGGATCTCGACGCGCTGCGCCTGGCCGACCGACAGATCGCGCACCAGCGCATGCGGCGGGACGACGAGTCCCGTGCGCTGGCTCAGCTCGCGCACCGCCTGTTCCGCGGCGGCGCGGTCGAGCACCGGACCGCGCGTGAGCTCGGAGCCGAGCATCACATTCTCGGCGACGGTGAGCGTGGGGACGAGCATGAAGTGCTGGTGCACCATGCCGACGCCGGCGGCGATCGCGTCGGCCGTCGTCCAGCCGGTGACGTCGCGCCCATTCACTTCCATCGTGCCTGCGTTGGGTGCGTACATCCCGGCGAGCACGCGCATCAGCGTCGACTTGCCGGCGCCGTTCTCGCCGACGAGCGCGTGGATCTCGCTGCGCGCCACCTCGAGCTCCGCGCCGCGGTTCGCCTGCACCGGCCCGAACGACTTGACGATGTCGCGCAGACGAATCGCGGGCGTGGATGCTGCCGGTGTCGTTGGGTCGGCCATGCGTAGTGTCGGGGAAACGGCGCGCGTCGTCGCGCGCCGGGAGCGCCGGAGTGGAAGTCTACCGCGTGCTCGGCACCACGATACGGCCAGCGATGATCTCCTGCCGGAGCTGCTCGAGCCGCGCGCGGACCTCGGGCGGGATGAGGCGCTCGTTGTTCTTGTCGTAGACGTAGCCGACCCCCGACTCGGCGAGGCCGTACTGATAGATCCCGCCGGCGAACCGGCCCTCCTTCACCTTGCGGATCGCGTCGTAGACCGCGTTGTCGACCCCCTTCACCATCGAGCTCAGCACATAACCCGGCGCCTCGCTGTACTGATCCGCGTCGACGCCGATGGCGAGCTTGTTCGTCTGCCGCGCGGCCTCGAACACCCCGAGCCCCGTGGAGCCCGAGGCGTGGAAGATCACGTTGACTCCCTGCTGGTACTGCGAGAGCGCGATCTCCTTCCCCTTGCCCGGGTTGCGGAAGGCTTCCGGGGTCACTCCAGCGTATTGCGCCAGGACAGTGCAGTCGGGGCAGACCTGCTTCACGCCGGCCTTGTAGCCCATCTCGAACTTCTGGATGAGAGGCGAGTCCATGCCGCCAACGAAGCCGATCTTCTTCGACTTGCCGACCAGGGCGGCGAGTGCACCAACGAGGTAGGAGCCCTGCTCCTCGCGGAACTTGAGCGCGGCGAGGTTGGCGGGCGGCGGGACGACGTTGCCCGCCTTGTCCGTCGCGACGGAGTAGTCGACTCCGGCAAACTTCGTGTTCGGATACTCCTTCGCCAGCTGTGTCAGGTCATCGGTGAAGATGAAGCCGACGCCGATGACGAGGTCCATCCCTTCGGCCGCGAGCAGCCGAAGGCCAGATTCTCTATCCGAGCCTTCGCCGGGCTCGATGAACCGGACCTGGACGCCGAGCTCCTTGGCAGCCCGTTCCGCGCCGAGGTAGGCGCCGTCGTTGAACGACTTGTCGCCGCGTCCACCGAGGTCGAAGACGACCCCTACATCTATGGTAGTGTCGGCCGGGCGCTCGGCGGCGCCGGAAGGGTGGGCGAAGAGGAGGGCAACGTGGACGACGAGCAGGACGCCCACGAGGAGGAGCAGCTTCCGCATGATTGGCGAAAGGTCGTCCGCTGCGAGGAGGGGGGCAAGGTGACGAGGGCGCGAGTCACCGTGCC